>CAIKWG010000016.1 GCA_903831045.1 uncultured archaeon
ATACATAAATTCTTTTAAAGAAAACATTATATAAAAGATTATGATTAATATAGAATCCCTCCTAACTGAAGAGTTACAGAATATTGGAAAAGAGTTAAATACTTTTGCAGAAAAACAGAATTTAGAATTTTATCGTGTAGGATTTGGAAATATGGATGCCTATTTGATGACCATTCCAAAATCAATGATAAAAGAAGATACCATTCAGGAAGGCACTCTTGCAAACCCACATAGAATTAATCCAGATTTACGATTTTATTTAATAAATCAACTTACTGTTCCAAGGTATACTCACACAAAAGAGATGCAAATTCCTCAAGAAATTAAAAATAAATATCCTTCAGTATACAAAAGTTTGATTAGAGGAGTTAGAATATCGAATAATGAAATAGAATTGATTAGAAGAGGTCTAATTCAACCATTGGAAAAGTTTGAATATCTAAAAGAAGAAGAAAAACTGGACCCATTAAAATTCCCTTTACTTTTAGTAGGGAATCCAATCATTCTAAAAAAGACACCTAATTTGGATTAAACCCAAAATTTATTAACCCCTAAAAGGCTCCTATTTCTATGTTAGAAAAATTAGGCCAAGCTATAAAGAAAGCAACAGATAAAATATCAAATGCACTTTTTTTAGATAAAGCTCTTGTAGAAAGCATTGTAAAAGACCTTCAGAGAGCACTTATTGAAGCAGATGTAAATATTCAATTAGTTAAAGAAATATCCGATAAGCTAAGAAAGGAAGCTTTTGATGAAAAAATACAAGGAATTGAAAAAAAAGAGCACATCATTAAAATTCTTTACGATGAACTTTTGGGAATTCTTGGAAAAAAAGTACAATTAGAATTTACAAAAAAACAAAGCAGAATAATGTTGGTAGGACTATATGCTGCAGGAAAAACAACAACAATTGCAAAATTAGCAAATTATTATCAAAAAAGAGGAAAAAAAGTAGCCATTGTAGGATTGGATGTGCACAGACCAGCTGCCAAAGAACAGTTAATACAACTTGGTGAACAAAACAATCTTAAGGTTTTCACAGATTTAGAAGAAACAAATGCCGTTAAGCTATGGAAAAAAGTAGAACCAAAATTAGACAAATTTGATTTAATTCTTATTGATACGGCAGGAAGACACGATTTAGATAAAGAATTGGTTACAGAGCTAGAAAAATTAAACAAAGAAATTAAACCAACAGAATCAATATTAGTTATTCAAGCAGACATTGGTCAAGCTGCAAAAAAACAAGCTCAAGAATTTCAAAAGGCAGTACATATTTCCGGAGTAATAATAACTAGAATGGATTCTACTGCAAAAGCAGGAGGAGCCCTGACTGCATGTGCAGAGACCAAAGCAGGAGTTTATTTTATTGCAACTGGTGAAAAGATTAATGATCTTGAAGAATTTAATCCAAATTCTTTCCTATCAAGATTACTTGGAATGGGAGATTTAGAATCTCTAATTGAAAAGATACGTTCTGTGACAGATGAAGGTAAACAAGAAAAAATTCAAAAAAGAATTGAAGAAGGAAAACTCACGCTTGAAGATGTAATTGAACAAGTTAAATCAATGAATCAACTTGGAGGTTTTGAAAAATTAAAATCAATGATTCCAGGAATGAGTTCAGCAAAAATACCAGAGAATATGCTTGGACAACAACAAGAAAAAATTTCAAGATGGGAACATATTTTGAAATCAATGACTCCAGAAGAAAAAGAAAATCCAGAATTATTAAAAAAACAAACTTCAAGAATGTCAAGAATTGCAAAAGGAGCTGGAGTTAATACCAGCGATATTAGATCTCTAATCAAGCAGTATGATCTTCTGCAAGACATGGTAAAAGATTCGTCTGGAATGGATATGTCTCAAGGCATGAATCAAAAGCAAATGCAGAAGCTAATGAAAAAATTTGGTAAGGTTAAAAAGATGAGAATTTAAATTGTAAGAATTTGATTACTCCAAAAACCTTAAAATGCTTAAAAATTATCTATTCCAATGAAATACAAAATATTATTAGGATTATTCGCAATAATCATTATAGTATCCGGGATATTAACATTTGTCCCAATAGAGAAAGCTTGCAAAACTCCAACTAATTCTTGTTCGATTGTGCAAACTTCAAAATATGAAAAAACACTTGGAATAAACAACAGTCATCTAGGACTTGCAGGATTTATGATACTTTTTATATTGACATTTGCATATCTAAAAAAGCCCACCAAGAAAAAGAAATTTTTAATCACCCTTGGAACAATTGGCGGTGCAATATTTTCTATTTACTTTTTATGTATTCAGTTCTTCATTCTCCATGCAGCATGCCCCTATTGTCTTGTTGCAGACTCTTCGGCAATCCTGAGCTTTATTGTTTTGATATTTATAAAAAATAAGCCCTTAAAAGATAAATCTCAGTATGAAACTCTTGGCAACACATCTTTGGAAATAGTTAAATGAAATATAAATTTTCTAAACCTCTTGAAGAAGGGATAATAATCTCTAGACCAAATAGATTTATTATGAACGTTCAAATAAATAAAAAGATATTCAAATGTCATTGCCCATCCACAGGAAGAATTGGAAATATTGAGTTTAAAGATATCCCCTGCCTAATTTCTAAGTCTGATAACCCAGACAGAAAAACTCTTTACACTGTAGAAGCAATTTCCCTGAATTTACCAAATAAAAAAAATAAAAATTGGATTGGAATAAATCAAACTCAAGTAAATAGATATGTAGAATTTTTTCTAAAAAATAATTATTTCGATAAAATAACCAAAGACCAAAATATAGAAAGAGAAGTAAAACTTGGAAATTCCAGAATTGATTTTAAAGCTGGAAATAAATTCATTGAAGTGAAGATGCCTCTGATTCATCTTTCTGCAGGAGAAATCAAGCAAGAAAAAACAGTTTCAAAATTTAATTCCTTTGACCGATTGATAAAGCATTTTGATGATCTTTCAAGAAGCATAACAAAAAATTCAAAAGCTATTCTTTTAATGTGCTATATCTACGACGCAGAACCATTTATCCCTCCAAAAACAGATAGCACAAATAACAAGATTAAGATAGCAGCAAAAAAAGCAGAAAAGAAAGGAATTGAAAACTGGCAAGCTAATTTTAGAATAGAAAAGAATGGTGTTTCTCTAGAAAAATATTTCCCTCTAAAGCTTTTTCACTAAACCGAACCAAAAGCAAGGTTCTCTTTTAAATTCTTTAGAAGCTTGAAAATAAAATTTTGAATTATTTTTTAATTTAATGTCTAATCCACCAACAAAAACTGTGTTCAATTTTAAATTATTAGGGTTATAATTAGTGTACACCATTCCTGCACCAAGATATGGTTCAAAATTTCCATGAGGAAAAGATTTTTGCATTGTCCCTTGAATTTTCAAATTATAATTACTCTTAAAATTTTCAATATTTGAATATTCAGATAAAAGTTCAAACCTCAAATTAACAGGTACTTCCTCACGACTAAATCCTCTCCAAAATTTAGGAGTTTCAGATTTATCCAAAGACATCACGGAAGAATATCTATCTGGAAAAGTGGATTTTAGTTTATTCTGGGATAATCCAAAAGAAGGTAAAAGCACTAAACTTCCAAGCAGAATACCTTTCGCAATTTTATTTTTTAATCTAGTCATAGTTTTATGATATTTTGAAGTTATATAAAGATTATTGCACTTGAAATTTCTCCTCTAATTCATCACATAAAACCTTAAATAAGCAAATTATTTTCAACTTTTATGGCAGAATTAGCATTAAGTTCAGCAGTATATGGTATAATGGGTATACTTATCGGTGCACTGACAGGAGCAGTTGTAAATAATAGGCTTGGTGCAAAGAATAAACGAAGCGAATTTATTTTTCAAAAGAAAGCAGAATATTTTGAAAAGGTTGCAGACAGTTTAGAAAATAATCTAAAATTATACAATAATGCAATAGAAAAGGCGCAACATGCTCAAAAAAAAGAAATTAAAGAAATTCTTATTAAATTAAAAAATGAAAGAAAAAATTTCAAAATATCAACTAGTCCCTTATATCTTAACACAACCAGAATATCCAAAAGAATCATAAAATTTGTGAATATAGAAAAAAGCACCTTCGCACAATTTTCAAAATTAGAAAATACTGAGGATATAGAAGAAAAAGAAATAAAACTCGCGAAATTACAATTCAATTTCAAAGAACTTAGAAGATATGCAAATGAGATTATTCATGAAATAAGAAAAAACATGAAATAATAAAGAATAAAAGTCCATTCTAATTTAGATTACTATGAAAAAAATGAAACAACTTTCATCAGGTGCAGAAGCAATCATCTATCTGGATGGAAAAAAAGTGATAAAGTCGAGAATTCCAAAAACCTACAGAATTCCAGAATTAGATAAAAGAATAATTAGGCAACGAACCAAGTCAGAAAGAAAAATTCTAACCAAGGCTAGTCAAATAATTAATGCTCCGAAACCAGAAGAATCTAAAGATGAAGATAAGATTATAATGCCTTACATTGAGGGAGACAAATTGTCCCAAAAACTTGATTTCTATTCCCAAAAGAAACAAGAACAAATAATGTTCAATCTGGGAAAAACAATTGCAAAATTACATAAACAACATATAATCCATGGAGATCTTACCACTTCTAACATAATCCTTAAGGACAATAAGATTTTTATGATAGATTTTGGGCTTGGATTTCAAAATGGCAAGCATGAAGATAAAGGAGTGGACATTCACCTGCTAAAGCAAGCGTTAGAAGCTAAACACTTTAAGCATTGGGAATTACTTTTCAAACAATTTGAAAAAGGATACAGAAGTATTCAACCATTGGAAGCAGAGAAAGTGTTTGAAAAAATGAAAGCAATTGAAAAAAGAGGAAGATATAGACATTAGCACAATAATCTTTATAACTAATTAAATAATTTCAGTCCTATGAAGAGGACATTATTAGCATTATTAGCTGCGGGAATTCTAACAATAAATTCATGTTCAGATAGACCTAAAATTAATGAGACAAGAGTTTTAGAAAGTAAAATAAATTCTAAAATGACGATTTATGAAACTGGAAAAAAATCCAATCTTTCAGATGAAGAAGCAATAACACTTCAAGAACTATGCCAAAATAACGAAGCATATCTTCAAGGATTTTTGGAAAATTCAGAATTTTTTAATAATCACTTTGAACTATCCCAGGCAATTACAACTATTCTAAAAAACAAGGAGCACACCTATAGAACAGAAAATAATTACAAAAACACCGTACTAACTGAACAATCATCTCAGATTTATAATTTATCTTTATCCCAAAATCAAAGAATCTATCTTATGCTTAAATCTCTAAAAGATTCTTCTTTCCTGAATGAAATAGGAATGATAATAGATCAAGATGTTCAGGATAAATATTCTGAACACGGAGGAATCATCACCCTCTCTCCAAAATTAAAATTAGATTTAATTACAGTTGAAAGCGAAAATAAAAGAGATAGAATCGAAGAAAATAATAAATTTTATTCTCTACAAGATTGGGCTAATTTTGTTCCAAATATTGCTAAGTTTCATTTACATGCTACAAGCTATAACGAAGCAAATTTTGCTGGGCCTGGCAAACAAGATAGAGTAATATCCGAATCAGGCGTAGATTTCGGAGGGGCGTCCCATGAATTTATTATCACCCCCATAAAAAAAGGGAAATTTAATATTGATTATCTTGGAGGAGACAAACTTCTTAACAAGTTTCCAAAAGTAATTGATTTAGGCAATTATGAATATGATTCTACAAAAATAAACTTTAAATAGACTAGAGGAGTTGATTTTTTATGATAACCTGTTTTCTTTCATCACTTGGAAAATTAAATGAAATAGATCTTTTACTTGAAGATATAATTCCAAAACTAAAAAAGAAAGGAAATTATTCTTGGATGTCTTTAGAAAATCCAACAGAAGATGAAATGAAATTCATAAAAGATAAATTTGAAGTACATCCAACTACTACCGAAGATCTTCTATCCGGACAAACACGAGCCAAATATGAAGAATTTGAGGAGTATACTTTTATTGTTATGAAAAGTATTCTTGAGTTAAAAGAAAACAGTATAGAAACCAATAACATTTATCTTATTGTAGGAAAAAATTATCTCATCACCAATAGCACTCAAAAAAATCACACCATAGAAGAATTGAAAGCGCATCCAAAAAAGATGGAAGCTCTAATTAAAAAAGGCCCAGATTATCTTGCCCATTATATCATGGATAAAGAAGTAGATAGATATCTTGAAGTGAAAACAGATTGTTCTGAAGAATTAAAAAATATTGAAAGAGAATTTATGGAAGATCAGGACAAAGAAATTCTAAGAAGATTATTCTCAAAAGAAGTGTTATTTATTGAACTAAGACATCTAGCAGAAGCGATGACAAGCAACTGTACAAAATTAATAAAATTATCAGACAACTATATCAGTGAAGACCTTCTACCCAATTTTAGAGATGTTTATGATCACCTGGTTAGAACTGCCGACGGATATAAGAGTATGCTTACTAGAATAGAGAGTTTAAACAATATGTATATTTCTATGAACTCGATGAAAACAAATGAAACCATGAAAGCGCTCACAATTATAATGGCGCTCTTACTTCCATTAACAGTAATAACTGGTTTTTATGGAATGAATGTAACTCTCCCATTTCAAGGTAGCTCCAAGGCCTATGTTGGAATCATTATTTCTATGCTTATGTCTGCAGCAATTATGGTATATATTCTAGTAAAACAGGGTTGGATTTCAAAAAGATAGAAATTAATGCCAATCTCGCATTTTTTCTTCGTAAAGTGGAATCAAAATCTCATTAGAAATTTGTCTAATACGAGTATCGGCAGAATTATTTATTAAAGATTCTTGAGCAATTCTTTTATATTGAGTATATCTTGCTCGATCTGAAAGTTTAGAAAACTTTTTCATCTGAGATATTCCAAACTCTAAACCTGCTAAATTATTATAATCAAAAACAAATCCATTTCCAAAATTTTCCCT
The DNA here is from genome assembly GCA_903831045.1 of uncultured archaeon. GTDB lineage: Archaea > Nanobdellota > Nanobdellia > Pacearchaeales > GW2011-AR1 > GW2011-AR1. Next base: position 7,023 of record CAIKWG010000016.1, read on the forward strand.
AATTCTAAGTTGCTTAGTAGAATCCTTAATCCCATCAATATTATACCCAATAATCAAAATTCCTTCAAGAGGATAATTGATATTAGGCCCACCACAAGGTTCATAATGGGGATGCTCAAGCCCATAAACATTATCAGATTTTTTGACTAAATCCTCGGTTCTTTTATCGAAAGGAAAATAAGAAACCAATCCTTCACTTTGCAAAGCTATTTCCCTAGCTTTTTTCTCTAACCCTAAATCTCCAGAAGCTAAATATAATAATCTTAGGTTATGTTTTTTAGCTAAATAAATTGCATTATCTAAACTTAATTCAGGATATTTTTGCTCAGAATAAAATCTATTTGGAAAAACAATTATTTCTCCTCCTTCTCTTAATCCTGTTTCCTGTCTCAGTAAAAGTTCATTTTCCTTTCTTTCTTTAATTGTTTCTTCAAGTCCTTTAGAATTCAAACTCTCTAAAAGATAACTATAATCTTTCTCAGAAGGATTCAAATAACCATGAACACGTGGCCTTCCATCTGGATGAAGAGAATTTGCTTTAGTTCTAATTGCATTAATCACTGCTGGTGCCTTAGAATCAAAATCTCCTCTTAAAATTCTTTCAAGATAGCTTTTACTAACAGTTAAAAAATCATCTGCAGAATTAACTCCACTTGCCATTAATTCTATTTTTCCATTATCCCAATAAATCCATTTTGATGGAAGATAAGAACTATCCAAATCTCTTAATTCAATTCCTTTGCTTATGGCTTCATCAAAATCAACGAGATTTGTATAAAGAGGATTATGCCCCATTGTTACAACTCCGATATTCATTGCCTTAGCAACAGGTCCAACAATTCCAGTCATCCAATCACTAATAATAATTTCATCAGGTTTTACCTTTGGTAAAACGGTGTTTGTAATTCCACTACAAAAAGCCAGAGCTCTATCAATTGGCCCAAATCTAGAGGTTTCATTCCACATCAGGGTATTAGAACCTTTAATTTCAACTTTATTAAAAGAAGGATGACTAATTAAATAAAAATTATCTGGAAGTGAAGATTCAAGAGTTTTAATTTCTCTTGTAGTCAACTCATTTAATTCCCTCAGACTGCTCTCCCATTTAGGAATAGCTGCAGAAACTTCAAAAGTTCCTTCTTTGATTAATCCTACAATATATTGAGAATTAACAGGAGCCATACCCCCATTTGAAAAATTAATTCCCTTACTTAGAAGATTTCCTTCTCCGACTTTTAAATCAACTATTTCTGGGGTACATATTAACAGTTTAGGCTTTCTCATAACCTGAGAAGATAAGAAATCCCTTATAAACCTTTTTAATTTGAACCTTATCAAAACCCTTATAAATTAAGCTAAAGTTTAAACTTTATAGCCCTATAGTACAGTGGTCAAGTATGCAGGCCTTTGAAGCCTGAGACCCAGGTTCGAATCCTGGTAGGGCTATATTTTTATTTTATATTAAACAAAGTGAAATATAACTTTTCAGTGCAACATGAGTTTTAAATTTAAAAGGGAAAATTAAGCGAAGAAAACCGTAGGTTGTCTCGCAAATCCTGGTAGGGCTATTTATTCCTTAGTCAGACTACAAATTTATAAGTATTAATTCTTTATTAGGATTACATGAAAGATGAAATAAAAATAAAAGTTTATGAAAATAAAGACTTTTTGTGGCCTCTAATTACAATAATTATTTGCATATTTTTATTTTGGAATCTTGCAAAAATTCTTCCATACGGATACTTTTGGATACTTCCTTTAGGAGCTGCAATGATTTTTTACATAATTTACAATTTTTTTAGTTCAAAAAATATTTTAATAAACAAAAAAGAAAAAATTCTAACAATTGGTGGAAAAAAAATAAAAATACAAGATATCACCTCCATAACAGAAAAGCAAGTAATAGAACATTTAGACTTTCCAAGTTTTTCAAGAAACAAAATTTGCTTTACTCTTAAAAATTCGAGCAAAATATACTTTCCACGAGCACTTAATCCTTCAATAGCAGATAGAATATCCCTAATTGCATCTAAATTAAGAAAAGAGCTATGAAAATGCGAACTTCTCCATAGGCAATAACCCGTCTAGAAAGTAACAAACTCATTACTTAATTTAAAAATGGCAAAGCACTCCGAAAAAATGCTCGAGAATTAATATAAATTATTTCTGATTTTAACCTTCATGGAAAAAAATTACCTTCAGTGTATAACCAATGAAGGAAGATCTTGCAGAGAATACGCAGTTACTGTGTTGCTCTACGGCAATAGAGAGATAAATGGATTTTTGAACAAAAAACATTTCAAGAATTCAAATACTCTAGAAGTGACAGTAATTGGAGAACATAACAATAAGGCTCTTGTTATTTTTCCACGAAGTCTTACAACAGAACCAGCCTGGGTAGACTTAGAAAAGCTAGCAATATGAAGATCTTTCAAAAAGTTTCATTTAGAAAAAGCAGATGTGTAAAAAATTTGTCTATTGACTTCCTGTTTAGGAACACTTCGCTTAAAAAAATACCTTAATTTTCTTTTTTCATTATATTTTTCTCCAGCAAGAAGATGTGCTAGTTTAGAATATTCTATTGCTCCTTCAGATTTAGGACTATTGCTAGGATAGGGAGAAAAATTAGAAAGAGACCTTAAAACATTAAGATCATGGGGAATTACTGCCATAACTGGAACTTCACTAGTTCTCTCAATGTTTTCCAAAGAGATTTCAAAATCCTTATCATGAACTTTATTTAAAATAAGGCCAGTAATTGGAGTTCCTCTCTGTTTGGCAACCTTGATAGCTTTCATGGTCATACTGAGAGTAGGATAATCTGGTGTTGAAACAACAATTAGTTCATCAGAAGCAACAATTACAGCAAGAGTTTCTTCATTCAATGAAGGAGAAGAATCCAAAAGAATGATATCATACTTACTTTTTAAAAATCTTAATTTTTCTCTTAATCTCAAGGGATCAATTCTTTTAGTATAAAACATTGCAGCAGGCAAAACATCAAAATATTCCAGTTTATGAATTGCATCTTCAATATTCATGTCATCAGAAACAACATGATGCATGGTTTTAGAAGGGTCAATTATGTTCAGATGCATTCCAAGATTAGGACATGAAAAATTACCATCAACCAAAAGTACTTTTTTACCCATTTGTGAAAGTGCAGCTCCAAGTGAAACAACACTTGATGTTTTTCCTACACCCCCCTTTAGAGATATCACCCCAATTGTCTTACCCATACTAGAAAATAGAAAATCTAATTTAAATATCTTATCTTTTGTAACTCTAATCTAACAACAAAAAACAAAATCCTTAAATACTAAATAAAAGTTATTTACATGTATTAACAATAATTGTTAATTATTATTACTAAGTATTAATAAGTAAATTACAATTAAACAAGGATATGATTAAAAAAGAGGAAAAATTAAAGACGTTCCTACTGGAAGTTCCAGAAGAAATATGGAATAAATGGAAAGATACAGTACCACGTTCTATTTCTCTGCAAAAATCATTAATTGAATTATTAAAAAAAGAGGGTGAAAAAAA
>CAIKWG010000017.1 GCA_903831045.1 uncultured archaeon
AAAAAGAGGGGTCAGTTTTACCTAATTGCAGCTCTAGTTATTGTTGTGCTTCTTGTGGGTTTTGTTGGATTGACTAATTACACAAGAGTGCAAAAAGAAAATTCTATGACTGAATTGCAGAAAGAATTGGAAACAGAAATAACCTACACTATGGATTATGGTTCAGTAAATAATTTAGATGATTCTGGATTTAGAACAATTTTTCAAAATATTAGTTCTGCTTACATAAACAAAAGCATAGATAAAACAACTATTTTTTTATATGGAACAATTCCTGGAACTATAGTTGTTAGAGGAGTGACCTCTAAAAATTTGAACATTTCTATTAATGTAGATGGTGTAGAAAGCACATTGAAAGATGGAATTGGAACATTTGAAGAGACTTACACTCCAACAACTGAAACAGTCTATTTGAATATTTCAGAAGTTCAATATCCCGTTGAATTCAATGGCGGGCAAAATTTTAAATATCTTATTTTCCAAGGTAAAGGAAAGGAAAATATTATAATACAGGGATAATTAATAAATTAATAAAATGAAAAAGAAAAAAGGGGTTAGTGCAATTGTAGGTTATGTTTTACTAATTAGTTTTGGAATAGTAATGGGACTGATTGTTTTTGCATATCTTAAGACGTATACCCCAAAAGATGCTCTGGCTTGTCCAGAAGGGACTTCTATTTTTCTAAAAACCTACAACTGCGAGAATGGAGTTCTTAATATTACAATTAAGAACAATGGGAGATTTAATTTTTCTGGTTATTTCATTAAAGGTGCAAATTCTTCTACACAAGAGGTAGCCACTATTGATTTGTCTAAAAATTTCACGGATCAAAATAAAACTCTTGGAAATGTAGTTTTATTTTCTCTGCAAAATACCAATTTGATGGGCCCAGATATTGAGATGAATGGAAGCTTCAATTTGAATCAAAATCTTTCAATGATTGAATTTATACCAATCAGATTTCAGGGAGAAGGAAAAAATCTAAAGATGGTTAGTTGCGGTAATGCAAAGATACAAGAAGAAATTAGTTGTAGTTAAATAAGTTTAAAAATATTAAAGATTAAATAATACTAATGAAAAACAAAAAGAGAGGATTGTCACCAGTAATTGCAACTATGCTTTTGGTAGCAATTGTAATCGTTATAGCTTTAATTGTATTTCTTTGGTTCAGAAGTATTACTGAAGAAGCAATAACAAAATTTGATGGACAAAATATTAGAATTGTCTGTGAAGAAGTAAGTTTTGATGCAGACTACGATGCAGGGCAGGTATTTATTTCAAACACTGGACAAGTTCCCATTTATCAAATGAAAGCTAAGATTTTTGGGTCTGGAAGTTTTACTACCATGACCATTTCAGAAGGCTGGCCTGAAAAAGGATTAAATATGGGAGAAGCATTTAGCGGTTCTGTTGCAGATAGTGCAGAGAAAATAATATTAATTCCAGTTCTTGTTGGTGAAACATCAAAAGGAGAAAAAACCTACACCTGCGATGAAAGATTAGGATATGAGTTAATGACAGCTTAAAATGGAAAATAAAAAAGCTCTTTCTGGTGTTGTGACTGCAGTTATTCTTATTGCTATTACCTTGGCTGCAGGAGTTATTGTTGCAACTATGACTAATGTTTTTGTAACAAAACAATTGAATAAAACTGCATCTTGCTACAATATTATTGAGAAAGTTTTGATAAATTCAGAATTTACATGTTACAATGAAACTGGAGATTACGCACAGGTTTCTATAACTTTAGGACAAATTTCTCCTACAAAAGTTTTGGTTTCTTTAACCTATGAGAATGAATCAATGGTCTATTCTCTTTATCCAGAAATAAAAGATATTCCTGGTATGACAAATTATCCTAACAATAGTACTGGGGTTAAACTTCCTGCAAATGAATCTGGACAAACGTATATTATCTCTGGACTTACATCAAAACCAGACAAAATACAGGTTGCTCCAATGATGGGTGATACGCAGTGTGAAGTTATTGACACTCTTAGTTCAATGGATAGTTGTAATTAATTGAGAACTTTATTTTCTTTTGAAAGTCCAAAGTTTATTCCCTGCAAAATTTATTAGAAAAACCATTACTTTTGCTATTAGTTCTGAGAACATATACCACAAACCAATAAACTCAGTAAGAGAGTAGAGAATAGCTAAATTAACTCCTAACGCAAATAGTGCAACGGAGAAAAATTGAACATATTTCTTTGCTGTTTTGTGTTTAACCTTTTCTTTAAATGTCCAAATCTTATTTAGAAAAAAATTACTCGTGACTGCAATTATAAAAGCGAACACTGCAGAGAGAATATAATAAAGACCTGCAAATTCGGTTAGAGCGTATAGCACTCCAAGATTAATTATTGCCCCGAGAGTCCCTACAATTCCAAATTTAAAAAATTCATCAATTATTTTTCTTCTGTATTTCCAATAACCTAAAAGGTTTTTTAGATAATAAAATATTTCGGAGAATCCTGCTTTACTTTTTCCTTTAATTCTATTTGTGAATGTAATTGGAACTTCTTTTATTTTTTTACAATCTCCTTTAAGAATTATTTCTAATAAAATCTTAAATCCCCTTGGATTGAGTGGCTTGTCTTTTATGCATTCTTTTTTTACCAAAAAGAATCCAGTCATTGGATCTTTAACACTTGTAAATGGAATTGCTAGCAATGTTGCAAATTTAGACATTAATTTTCTTCTTAACCCCCAACCTTTAATTTTTCCTTCTTTGATGTATCTACTTCCAATTGCTAAATCCGCACCATTCTTTATCTCTTGATAAAGAGAGTTGATTTTTTCAACAGGATGACTAAGGTCTGCATCCATTACCCCCAGAACATCTGATTTTGCTAGCTTAAATCCCTCTAAAACGGCTGAAGAAAGGCCAAGCTTTCCTGTTCTATGAATTATTTGAAGAGAGGGATATTTATTTTTTAGAGATTCTACAATCTCTCCTGTTTTATCCGGAGAATTATCATCAACAATAATAACTTCTCCCCTAATCTTATATTTTTTAAATTCAGAATAAATCAAATCTAAAAGATTTTGAATATTTTCTTTTTCGTTATAGGTTGGAATAATTAGAGATAAATCCATTAAATATTAAATAGAAAAATAGTTTAAAATATTATCTGTGCTTAACGTTAACTATTTAAATTAAATTTTTCTATATATTGTATGAAAAGAGGGGTGAATGGGCAGGTCTGGGTAGAAACCGTGACATATACTCTAATTGCTATTGTTATGATTGGTCTTGTGCTTTCTTTTGCGAAACCTAAGATTGAAGAATTACAGGATAAAACAATTATTGAACAATCTGTGCAAATGTTTAAGGAATTTGATCTTGTTATGAAAGAAGTAGGAGAAGGAGTTGTTGGAAATACAAGAATGATTGAAACAACTTTAAAAAAAGGTTCAATAAAAGTAAATCCGGCTAATGATACATTAATTTTTGAAATGAAAGGACGTTATCAATATAGTCAGCCAAAACAAACCTACCAAGAAGGAGCTTTATCCATTTATACTGATACTGATGGAAAATATTTTCCAATAACCATAACGCTTAATTACTCCGGAATTTATAATATTACATATAGTTCATTGGAGAATCAAAAGATAATTTCAAAATCATCTACTCCATATGAGATTTATGTATCAAAAAAAGGAGGAGCAAGCAATCAGATAAATATTGAAACTAACTAAGGTGAAAACAGAAAAAGAAAAAAAGATGAGCATTATGAATTATCCGCAGGTTGCGATTGATTTTGTTCCAAGAATTCCTCCTATAAAAGATGTTAAAGATAAAACAAAGATTAATGTTAGATATTGTTTAATTTCTCCATTTACCTATGCACATATTCACTGGGATCCAAAAGAATATGAAGTAGTTTATGACATCGAAGAACCAGTGTTAGATGATCAAGAAGAACTTTGCAGAAATAAGATTGTTGAAGCTATGAAATCCATGATTGATTTTAATGAGCTTGTTAGTAGAAGTGATGAAACTATTTTTGATTATATTGATAAGAGATTTAAGATTTTAGCAATGGAAATGGGATTTGATATTTCCTATGATACTTATAAAAAAATATATTATTATCTATGCAGAGATTTCATTGGGTTTAATGAAACTGAACCTTTATTGCGAGATTATTTTGTGGAAGATATTGAATGTAATGGTGCAAATTCTCCATTGTATTTAATTCACAGAGTTTTCAGAAACATGAAAACTAATCTTGTTTTCAGAGACCCTGCAAGATTAGAAAGTTTTGTAGAAAAACTTGCGCAAAGATGTGGTAAATCTATTTCCTATGCAAAACCAATTCTTGATGGTAGCTTACCAGATGGGTCCAGAGTTAATGCTACATATACAAAAGATATTACAAGTAAAGGGCCGACTTTCACAATCCGTAAATTCACAAAGAATCCATGGACTCCTCCACAACTTTTGGGATTTAATACTTTGAGCCCAGAGATGCTTGCCTATCTATGGTTACTTGTACAATATAAAATGAATATTCTTATTATTGGTGGAACTGCTTCGGGTAAAACTACTTTGTTAAATGCTATTTCATTTTTCATTCCTCCAGAAGCAAGAGTTGTATCCATTGAAGATACTCGTGAATTGAACTTGCCTAGAGATAACTGGTTGCCAAGTGTTGCAAGATCAGCAACTGGAATGGGAAATGCAGGAGAAATTGATTTGTATGCTCTGTTGAAGGCTTCATTTAGACAGGCTCCAGATTATGTGATTGTAGGTGAAGTAAGAGGTGCAGAAGCATCCGTATTATTCCAGGGTATGGCTTCGGGACATTCTTCTATTAGTACTATTCACGCCGATTCTGTTGAAACAGTAATTAAAAGATTGGAAACTCCTCCAATTGAATTATCTCCAACACTTCTAAATGTTCTTGATAGTCTTTGCATTATGACTCATGCAATTGTGGATAAACATGAAACAAGAAAGTTAAGAGAAATTGTAGAAATTGTAAATGTAGACCCGGACGGAATAGCAATTACTAATACTCCTTTTGTTTGGAATTCTTTGGAAGATAGATTCTACTTCAAAAAAGAAAGTAAGATATTTGAAAAAATTTCTAAGCGTTACGGAATAACCAAGGAAGAACTGCTTGAAGAATTTAAAATAAGAACTCAAGTAATTTACAAACTTTATCAAAACAAGATATTCAAATTTCATGAAGTACAAGAAATTATTAATGAATATTACAAGAAACCTGAAGAAGTTTTGAAGAATCTTGGAATAAAGTGAGGAAAAAATGGAAAAAGAGGATTTTATTTATTTAAAAGAGCTAATTAAGATTTTTGATACAACTGCTGGGCAATTGAAATCGGCCTATGATAGTAAGGAAGCTGAAAAATTTAATTATTTAAAAAAAGCACTTTTGAATGTACAAGAAAAAATTGCGAAGGTGACTAAATGATTCAAAAGAAAGATGACCCCTTCTTTGCAATTAAAAGGATTGTTCAAAAGGAACATTCAGAAATAGACGAACTGGTAAAGAAATTTTCTAAGCTTGATAAACTAAAACAAGGACCTGATAGATATAAACTTCTAAAGGATATAGAAGAACATAAAAAAAAGATTGCAGATGAAAATAATAAAATTCCTGAGATTGTTTCTTCACTAAATGTTGCTACTCCTCTACCCACAGCAAGTAAAGTAGGATTGAGTGAAAAAGAAAAAACAGCTCTAGAAAATGCAAAAAATTATTATGAAAAAGATATTCCTTTGAAAAGTGCAGGAGGAAGAGTTTTTACAAAGAAAGAATTATATTTGGTTGGTTTGGAAAAAGAAACTGTTAGAAGAATTGGTGAAAAGGAAAAAAGCGATGAAGAGAAGAAAAAAATAAAGAAAGGTGGAGCTAGCAATTATAGCAAGGTTGCAAGTATTTTATTCTCTGGCATTTCTAAAATGCTTTTAGGAAAAAATTCATTTAAGGATTTAGAAAAAGATTTGGTAAAGGCCAATTTAGATTATTCCCCTCCAGGTTATATGTCCATTGTACTTCTTACTACGCTAATTTCAACAATAATAGGGGTATTTATTTTCCTGTTTTTCCTGTTCTTTAATATTGGTTCTACTATGCCCTGGGTAACTAGAGTTACCGAAACAATAGATGTTAGATTTTTGAAAGTTTTTTGGATTGCAATAGTTGTGCCCATTGTAACTTTTTTTGTTATGTATTCTTTTCCATATTTAGAAAAGAGAGCAAATGAATCTCGTGTTGAAGAAGAATTACCTTTTGCAACAATCCATATGTCTGCAATTTCTGGTTCTATGATTGACCCAGTTAAAATTTTTGATATTATAGTTTTGACTGGAGAATATCCTGCACTACAAAAAGAATTTGTTAAGTTATTGAATGAAATAAATCTGTATGGTTCTGATTTTGTAAATGCTCTAAAGAATAGAGCAAGAAATACTGCAAGTAAAAAATTAGCAGAGTTGTACAACGGACTTGCAACCACAATGAATTCGGGTGGAGATTTACCTACTTTCTTTTCAAAACGTTCTGAAACTTTATTATTTGAACACCAAATAGAAATGCAAAAATCTGGAAAGGCTGCAGAAACTTTTATGGATGTATATATTAGTGTGGTTATTGCTGCACCAATGATTTTAATGATTTTACTTATGATGATGAAAATGAGTGGAATGGGTTTAAGTATGAGCGTTGGTATGATTACATTGATTATGGTATTAGCAGTTACAGCAATTAATGCTGTATTTTTAATGTTTTTACATATGAAGAGGAAAAAATAAATGGAATTAAAAACAGTACATTACATAGGATTTTTGGTAGCTCTACTAGCAATAGGAGGAGCTCAAATTTTCTTAGAGGGAAGAACGGCAATGCTGGTTTCAGGATTTGCAATTTTATTGGGTTCGGCTCCTTTTATGATTGGTTTATTTAATGATGCAAAGGTTAACGCCCAGAAAGAAGAAATGTTCTTGGAATTTGCAAGAAATCTTGTTGAAAGTGTAAAGACCGGAACACCAGTTAGTAAGAGTATTATGAATATGAAAAATAAAGCCTATGGAGTTTTAAGTCCTCATGTAAACAAATTGGCAAATCAAATCTCAATTGGTATTCCTCTAAGTACTGCATTACAAACATTTTCTAAGGATATAAGAAATAAGTCTATTTCTAGATCTCTAACTTTAATTGGACAGGCGGAAAAAGCTGGAGGAGAAATTGGAGAAATTCTTGAAGCCGTTGCAGGAGCAGTTAGTATTGCAGATAGATTAAAGAAAGAGAGAAAGGCTGCAATTTCAAATCTGGTTGTTCAAGGATATATTATTTTTCTAGTTTTCATTATCATTACTCTAGTTATGCAATTCCAGATTGTGCCCCTAGTTTCAGGAATAGGAGATGTAAGCTCTATGGGACTGGGAGGATTTGGATTTGGAAAAGGAATTGGAGCTAGCGATGTAAACCAGGAACAAATTTCTAATGCATTCCTATATCTAATTTTAGCAGAAAGTTTCTTTACTGGATTGGTTATTGGTAAGCTAGCGGAAGGAGATGTAAAGGCGGGAGTTAAACATTCATTTATTCTGATGTTCTTATCATTCATGATAAATGCAGTAGCAAACGTGTTATTTGCTGCAAAATAAAATGGGATTAAAAAATTCTAAAAAAGGTTCTCACATAGATGTAATTGTATCATTTATTATTTTCATTGTTTTTGTAATGTTTCTATTTGTTCTTTTAAATCCTGCCACCATTGTTGAAAAAGATAAAAAACAAACGGCAGAATATCTCAAGCTGAGAATAGCTGAAAGAATACAGGCAGATATTGTTGTGGTTAATGTTGCGAATGTTAGTTCTAAAAATACTGAAGATTGTTTAAGCTTTGATGAGGGAGAAGTGAATGATATTTCTGGTATGACTGTAATTGCAAAGGATTCTTCGGGGAATTCTGCAGATACTACTGGAAGTTTAGATATTGATTGGGCTAGTAGCTCTAGTTTTTTTAGAGTTTATTATTCTAAAGATAGCTTTGAGGTTCATACCGCGGGATCTTCTTTTGCAGAATGCCAAGCAGGAGAAATAAAATCAATTAGATACGTCAGTGAGCCCGTTGAAAAAAATATGACTAAATTAATCTCAGACTTTAATGCAAATTATAGTTCTCTAAGAAGTGCACTGGGAGTTTCAAAAAATGAAGAATTTGCTATACAATTTGAATTTAACAATGGAACAATTATTGGAACTGCTCCTACAGATGCAAAAATAGAAAGATACGCTGAAAGATATCAACTGTCTTATTTTGACAAAGAAGCAAATAAATTATCAGGATATGCTACAATTTATATTTGGTAAAATGAAAAAGAAAGGATGGATGAAACTTGCTGAAGCATTTATTGCGATTTTAATAATTGGAGGACTTCTAACTGCAATGATGGCTCAGAGAACTGAATTAAAGAAAGATCTTGTTAGCACCATCGAACTTCAACAGGCTTCTCTATTGGATAGAGTACAAATTAATGATAGTCTAAGGGCAGAAGTTTTAGAGCTAAGCGAACTTCCTAAAGAATCTGGAGAAGTAGGTTTTCCTAGCTTACTTAATTTAACACTGAGACAGATTAATACTAATCTTACTTCATGCAAATATAAGATTTGTGCGATTGGGCAGGATTGCATCTTAACGAACATTCCCGAGAAAAAAGAAGTTTACATTAAATCTAGAATTATTAGTGCGAATCAAGAGATTTATAATCCAAGAAACTTAAACCTATTCTGTTGGACAAAATGAAAAAATTTGAATTTTTAGAACACACTGCAGATGTTAAGTTTCAGGCATTTGGGAAGTCAATTGAAAAAGTTTTTGAGAATTCTGCAATTGCAATGATTAGTGCAATGACTAACCAGAAAATAAAAAAGAAGATAAAAAAAGATTTGAAAGTTAAAGGCAAAGACTTTGAAAGTTTAATGTATAATTTTTTAGAAGAAATTTTATTTATAATGGATACAGAAGCATTTGTTCTTGGAGGAATTAGAAAATTAAAAATTGACAAAAAAAATTTTGAACTGAAAGCAGAACTTCTTGGGGATTCTCCCAAAAAGTATGAGTTTCATTTGGACGTTAAAGCTATTACCTATAATGAAATGTTTGTGCGTGAAGAAAAGAAAAACTGGATTGCTCAGATTGTTCTGGATGTCTAGTGTCGTAGACACTCGAGGATGAGGATAAAGGCTTATAATAGAAAAAATCCTCTTCCCCCTATGACAAACCTTATTCAAAGATTGAGTTTAATTGCGGGATTAACATTAGCAACCTTAGCTTGTCATCATTATCAAAAAGAAGATTCTAATAAAGATTATAGAGGTTCGGAAAACAGAATAGAATACCAACATGATCAAAGGCCAATGCATAGAAGAGGACATACTTATCAGATAGGAACTGAGGATTCTATGATGATGGGCAGGGGAATGATGAATAGAATGGAAATGAAGTGTGAGAATAAATGTGAAGGAAAAATGGACTCTTGTAATTATCAAAAAAATGAAGCAACTATGCCTGGGCACAGAATGATGGGTGAAGGAAAGGAGATGATGAAAGGAAGAGGAATGATGATGCAAAGAGGAGAAGGCATGAAAGGTAAAATGATGGATGAAGAAATAATGATAAGAGGAAGTAGTATGATGGATGAAAAGGGAAATGGAATGTATGAAATGAGGGGCAAAATGATGGGAAAAGGCAGAATGAATATGGAAGGGATGATGAATGGACAGCAAGGCAGAATGAATAATATGTCAAATCAAAAGATGAAAATTAAGTATCTCGCTCCTCAAAAAGCAAAAGAGCAGAATGTAAAAATCTTACATTATGAATGATTATAATTCTTGTCTAAATAGTTTGAAAGAATACGATTAAATTCTCCTATACAATAAATCTAAAAACTGAAAAAATTTCTATAATTTATGAGTTTAAAGCAGATATCTAAGAATATTTATGAAATTCCAAAAGAAGGAAAAATGAATGTAGCTGGAAGAATATATGCTTCTGAAAAAATAATGAAAGATATTGAGAAAGATAAGACTATTGAACAAGTAAAAAATGTTGCAACTCTTCCAGGAATAGTTGGCTTTTCTTCTGCTCTAACAGATGCTCACATGGGCTACGGGATGTGCATCGGAGGAGTTGCTGCATTTGATTTAGACAAGGGAATTGTTTCTCCTGGTGGAATCGGTTATGATATTAATTGTGGTGTAAGAATTCTCAGTACAAATATCAAAGTTTCAGATATTAAAAAAAATCAGAAAAAAATTGTGGAAGCACTTTACAAAAAGATTCCTTCGGGTGTTGGACATGGAAGTCCATTTCAATTGAAAAAAGGAGAAATGGATTTAGTTTTAGAAAAGGGAGCTAATTTTTTAGTCGGAAAAGGTTATGGTTCTCGTGATGATTTAATTGTTGAAGATTTTGGATGCATTGAAAATGCAGATGCTTCAAAGGTTTCGCCTAAAGCAAAACAAAGAGGTATTGGACAACTTGGAACTCTTGGTGCAGGAAATCATTTTTTAGAAGTACAAGAAATTTACGAAATTTTTGATGAAAAAACTGCTAAAGTTTTTGGTTTGAAAAAAGGATATGCTACAATTATGATTCATTGCGGTTCAAGAGGTTTAGGACATCAAGTTGCTTCGGATTATATTAAATTAATGGAAGAAAAATATGGAATTAAAAATCTTCCAGATAGAGAATTAATTAATGCTCCAATTAAAAGTCAACTGGGACAGGATTATATCAAAGCTATGAACTGCGCTGCAAATTTTGCTTTTGCGAATAGACATCTTATTGCCTATTGGGTGAAAGAAGCAATGCTTGAAATTTTTCCTAAAGCAGAAATTAAAACCCTCTATGATATTTGTCATAATATTGGTAAGGTTGAGGAGCACACTGTTGAGGGAAAGAAAATGAATGTTCTTGTTCATAGAAAAGGTGCTACTAGAAGTTTTGGTCCTGGAAGAAAAGAGATTCCTGAAAAATATAGAAAAATTGGACAGCCTGTTTTGATTCCTGGTTCAATGGGAACTGCTTCATACATTTTAGTTGGGACTAAAAAAGCAGAAGAGATGACTTTTGGTTCTACTGCTCATGGTGCTGGAAGAGTAATGAGCAGACATTCTGCCATTAAAGGACAGACAGGAGCTGCCGTTAAGAAAAAATTAAATGCAAAAAATATTGAAATTAAATCTGGAAGTCTGCAATCTCTTGCAGAAGAAGCTCCAGAAGCTTACAAAGATGTTGATGAAGTTGTGAATATTGTAGATAGTCTTGGACTGAGTAAAAAAGTTGCAAAATTAAAACCACTTGTGGTGGTGAAAGGATGAACCCTGACTCAGAAAAAGAACAACATTTCTTGCAAGATGAAAAGATATTGAATTTAGAAATTAAAGAAGCAAAATTAAAAGCCAAAGATAAGGTTGTTGAAGTTGGTGCAGGGGATGGAAGATTAACCAGGAAGATTATTTCTAAAAGATGCAAGGTTCTTGCATTTGAAACAGATGAAAAATTTAAGGAAGATCTTGAAGAAATTAAAAAAGAA
>CAIKWG010000018.1 GCA_903831045.1 uncultured archaeon
ATAAAAATAAACATTTTTAAACTATATATTACAATATATATAATAGAAAATGGGATTATTTAGCAAGAAACAAAAAGAGGCACCGAAACAGGACGTTCCCAAATCAAAAGAATTGCCTAAATTACCAGAACTTCCTGCATTTTCAGATTTTAATTCTCCACAAATTTCACAATTAGAAGAACCTCCAAAAAACTCAAAACAATTGGCACAATTACCATCTTTCCCAACAACTTCTTTTGGAAAAAAATATTCACAAAATACAATCAAAAATGCTGTAACTGGGCAAGAAGAGAATGAAGAGGTTGATTACAACGATGAGGAAGAGATTCCAATGACTCCATCACCTCAAAAGAAGAGAGTTATCGAAAGTTCGGACATGGAACAAGAAGAATACAATTTCTCAGGAAGCCCATACGCTTCTGAAAAAGAAGGATATGGCATTTCAGGAAAATCCTATGCTCCTTCCTATGAACCCGAGAAAAAAAATTATTCATTTGTAAAAAAACCCTACGAAACAGAAAAAACTCCAAGAGGAGAAGAGCCAATTTTTATTAGAATAGATAAGTTCGAAGACAGCCTGAAAGTTTTCGAGCAAACAAAAAAACAGATTAAAGAGTTAGAAAATCTGCTCAAGGAAACAAAAGAATTGAAACAAAGAGAAGATCAAGAATTATCGTCTTGGGAATCAGAACTTCAACAATTAAAATCAAAAATTGAAAAAGTTGATAAAGACATTTTTTCTAAAATAAAATGAACAATGATGTAGTTCACCTAAGGCTGGGATACGATGAAGCATTAGAAGGAAAAAAAGATATGCTTTCTTCAGAAATAAGTTTACTAAAATTAGTACGAATAATAAAGAGATATCATTCTATTAGAGATCAAGAACTAAACAAAAAGCTAGAGATGCAAAAAAAAATTAAAGACATAAGAACCAAAATAGAACTATTAACAAAATTAATTCCAAAACCTAAACTCCCAAAAAATCTTCAAAAATCAAGCGAATTTTCTTCAAATAAAGAAGCTAGCCCCTCCTGGGAAAAGCACATAAATCCTCTAGAAAAAGAATTGAAAGATATTCAAGAGAAGCTAAGAGAGCTAGAAGAAGGAAAATAGGGCCAATCACCAAAAATTTAAAACCTCCCAAAACTATCTTTCTCTATGAAAAGGCAAGAACTTATTCAAAAGTATATTGAATTCTTTAAATCAAAAGGGCACAAAGAAATTAAAAATTCTTCCCTAATTCCAGAAAATGACCCGACAGTTCTTTTCACAACTGCAGGTATGCACCCACTAGTTCCATTTCTCTTAGGACAACCGCATCCTCAAGGAAAGAGATTAGTAAATGTTCAAAGATGTATAAGAACAGGGGATATTGAAGAAGTGGGAAATACTACTCATCATACTTTTTTTGAAATGCTTGGAAATTGGTCTCTAGGAGATTATTTTAAAAAAGAAGCCATTGAAATGAGTTTTGAATTTCTAACAAAAACACTAAAGATATCTAAAGAAAAGCTAGCAGTAACTGTGTTTATTGGAGACCAGGATGCTCCAAAAGACAAAGAAGCAGCAAGCATATGGCAAGAACTAGGAATATCCAAAGATAGAATTGCCTTTTTACCCAAAGAAGATAACTGGTGGGGCCCTGCAGGGAATACTGGCCCCTGTGGACCAGATACAGAAATGTTTTATTGGAGATCTGAAAAGCCTGCTCCAAAAAAGTTTAATCCAAAAGATAAAAATTGGGTAGAGATATGGAATGATGTACTAATGCAGTATACCAAGACTTCCGAAGCAAAGTATATAGAAGCAAAACAAAAGAACATTGATACCGGAATGGGAGTAGAAAGAATGCTCACAGTAGTTAATGGAAAAGATGATAACTATCTCACAGAAATTTGGCATCCAATAATAAAAAAAATAGAAACTATTTCAAAAAAACAATACAAGGGAAATGAAAAAGCAATGAGAATTATCGCAGATCACATAAAAGCGTCAGTATTTATAATCGCAGACGGAATAACCCCTTCAAACAAAGAACAGGGTTATATTCTAAGGAGATTAATCAGAAGAGCAGTAAATTACGGAAGAGAATTAGAAATTAAAAACTTTACAAATAAAATAATTGAACCAATTTTTGAAATATATGAAGATTATTCTCAATTAAAGAAAAACAAGGAGAAAATTTTAGAAGAGCTAAAAAAAGAAGAAGAGAAATTTGATCAAACTATTGAAAAAGGATTTTCTATTTTTAATAAACTTACAAAAGATAAAAAAGAAATGGAATGCAAAGATGCATTTTTGCTTTATCAAAGTTATGGATTCCCAGAAGAACTTATTGAAGAAGAATGCAAAAAAAGAAAAATAAAATTTTCAAAAGAAAGTTTTGATAAAGAATGTAAAATTCATCAGGAACTTTCTAGAACTGCCGGAGCAGGAGTTTTCAAGTCTGGATTGGCAGATCATAGTGAGGAAACAACAAGACTTCATACTGCAGCACATCTGCTTCTTCAAGCATTAAAAATTGTACTGAAGGATAATTCAATAATTCAAAAAGGTTCTAACATAACTTCAGAAAGATTAAGATTAGATTTTTCCTTTCCAAGAAAATTAGAAGAATTCGAAATAAAAGAAGTGGAAGATTTAGTAAATAAGCAAATTCATTTGGAGTGCGAAGTTATAAGAGAAGAAATGTCTCCTCAGGAAGCAAAGAAGAAAGGAGCATCAGGAATATTCGATGAAAAATACGGAGATATTGTTTCAGTCTATACTATTGGAAAATTTTCAAAAGAAATTTGCACTGGACCTCACGTTAGAAATACTAAAGAATTACATCAATTTAAAATCATTAAAGAAGAATCATCCTCCTCAGGAGTTAGAAGAATAAAAGCAATTCTAGAATAAAACCCCATATCTTTCATTAATCTTTCTTAAAAAACTATCCTTAGAAAGGATGAAAGCAATTTTACCATCACGTAGCCTCATAACTTTTTTAGAATCTGAATATTCCGGCAAACTATTCGGAAGAACTAAACCATCTTTAATTAAAAAAATAGTTGGTTTTGATAACAGTCTCCCAGTTCCAGGATAATCTCCCCCAGAGTCTCCAAGAATAGAAGGAGCAGTTGTTTCTACAAAACAATATCCACTTTCATCTAAACTTTCTTTAAGCGGGCATTTGATTCCAACCGATTCATGATTTTCAGGGCCATAATAAAACGCAGCAACTCCATAACCAATATCTCTTAAAATTAAAATTAACAATTCTGATTTTTCTTCACAAGCCCCACCATTATCATAGAGAACCTGATAAGGAAATCTAGCTAACCCAACAGAACTTCCTGCAAAATCAATATTGCCTCTAGAATCACTATAGGGAATATTCTGCACTAGACTAATGGCAATTCTTGCTTGAGCTAATTTATCTTCGGGAGCAATATTTTGAATTTGAACAACTAGCTCTTTTATTGCTCTTTTTTGTAATTCATCTTCTATTTTTAAAAAGATAAAATCTCTTCTACTAGGTATCTCTCCTTCAGAATAATAGATTGATCTCGGCAAGCTATCAAGATATTCATATAATCCTTTATACACAATCAAACTAATTTTAGAATATTCTCCATTAAAAAAATAATTAAAAGAATTTTCCTTAGCATCAATATAAAATTCATTGAAACAAGATTCAGCAATTTTAGAATATCCTTCTTCGCATCCACAACTAGAGGATTTCTCGATTAAATAACCAGATTCACAAAAAAATGGTTTTGAAAGAGAACAGCTATTGTAAAAAGTTCCGTCTCCGCAAGTTTGACTTGTCTTCAGATATTCGTCTTGTTTAGAAATTAGAAGTATTATAGCAATTAAAATTAAAACAAGAAAAGAAACACCAAAGATAACAATTAATCTTTTATAAGAACCTACAAACTTTTTTCCTCTTTCATCCATATAATCCTTAACAAAAACTAATATAAAAACATTACCTAGTCTTTCCAGGCAGCATAGGCACGTTTAACTAAACTTGAAACTCCGGGCTTAAAAATTTCATTCCATGCTTTGAAAGATTCATCTATAAATTCAGCTTGCATTTTTTTATCTTCCTGCAATGTGAGTAAAACCTTCATATTTGCAAACTTCATCCCAGTTTTAATAAGAGTCCAAACATGCTTTTTATCTTCTTCTGTATTAAACAGTTTAATCTCAGTCTGAGAAGCTAAGAATTCAGAAGATGGTACTAATAGGTTATTAAGATATCTTAGCCATTCTCCATAAAATGCGGCAATTCTAGAAGAGAACTGAACAAAGAAATTTTCTGCAACATAGCCTTCCTCCAGAATAAAATCTTTAATCAAAAATGCTTTATCTAATTCTTCAAAATTAGAATTGAACTTTAAATTTTTTTTAAGCTCATCAAAACTTTCTCTAAGGTCCTTTAGTAGTTCTTGTTTTTCGGTCATTCTAAATAAACTCCAGGCATTCCAGGAATTGCTTTTTTAGATTTATTTTCGGGGTCATATTTTTTTTCATCCTTAACCGAAAATATTTCCAATTCCTTGCCAATTTCCTTTGACACCTTTAATTTATTAATCTTTGTAACCTCAAATGGAACAACATAAAGATAGGTCTTGGTTACCTTGACTCCCTTGGATTCAACTCTCAAGATTATTTCTTTAACAAGATTAATATATTTTTCATTTAAATCAACTTCTTGCTTCTTAACTTTTAATTTAATTTCATCAAATGCGGGCCATGAAGACATAGAAAGGAAATCCTTATTTCCAAGTTTTGACCAAAGCTCCTCCGTAATATGAGGGCAAATTGGAGAAAGAAGCTTAAGAGAATTTTCTAAACTTTTTTTACTAATTTCTTTTTGTTCAAAGATTAATTCGAATAATTCCCTCAATTCAATTGAAGCTTTTCTATACTCAAAATTATCATAATAATTAGTCAAATTTTTAATAGTTAAATTTAATTTAAACTCAAGTTCAGGACTATCCTTTCCTAATTTTGTTTTTTCTAAAGATTCTGAAACTTTCCTAATGAATCTTAAACTTCCCTGAATTCCTTCATCACTCCAATTAAATCCTTTGTCTGGAGAAGCAACAGAAATTAAAAAGAATCTGGTTGTATCAATCCCATATTTTTTAATAGTTTCAATAGGCTCAATAACATTACCCTTGGATTTAGACATTTTTTCACCTTTTTCATCATTAATCATTCCCTGGTGAAATAATCTCAAACAGGGTTCATCAAATTTTAATAAACCTAAATCTCTTAAAAATTTAACATAAAATCTTGAATAGATAAGATGCATGCAAGCATGTTCGGCTCCACCAATATAACTGTCAACGGGACACCAATAGGCAACTTTCTTCTTGTCAAATATGATACTATCATTTTTTGAATCACAATATCTTAAAAAGTACCAGGAAGAATTAACAAAAGTATCCATTGTCTCAGCTTCACGACGAGCTTTTCCTCCGCACCCAGGACATTTAACATTCAACCATTTTTCATTTGTTTCAAGAGGATTTCCTTTTCCAAATTTAACTTCTTTAGGCAATTTGACTGGCAAATCTTTTTCTGGCACTGGAACGGCTCCACATTTAGAACAATGAATAATAGGTATTGGAGTTCCCCAATATCTCTGACGAGAAATACCCCAGTCTCTTAATTTAAAATTAACTTTTTTTCTTCCAATTTTTTTCTTTATTAAAAAATTAGTAATTTCCTCTTTTGCTTTTTGATTATCTAATCCGTTAAACTCCAAAGAATTAATTAATTTACCAGGACCAACATATGCCCTACCGTCATCCATTTTACCTTCTATAACATGCTTAATTTTTATTTTATATTTTTTAGCAAATTCGAAATCTCTCTGGTCATGAGCAGGCACAGCCATAACCATTCCAGAACCATAATCTGCAACAACAAAATTACCCGCATAAACTGGAACTTTTTCTCCGTTAATAGGATTGATGGCGTAGGAACCAGTAAACACTCCCTCTTTTTCTAAAGTTTCTAATTCTTTTTCAGAAACAGATTTCAATTTTTTTAAAAAAGTTTCAACTTCTTTTTTTTGTTCTTTTGTTACCAATTCAAAAAGTTTAGAATGCTGAGCAGAAACAACAACAAAAGTTACTCCAAAAATTGTATCTGGTCGAGTTGTAAAAACAGGCCACTTTTTACCATTAATTTCAAAATCAATTTCAGTTCCATGAGATTTCCCAATCCAATTTTTTTGCATTGCTTTAGTTTTTTCTGGCCAATTATCAAGTTTATTAATTCCTTCATAAAGTTCATCTGCATAATTACTAATTTTCAAAAACCATTGTTTCAGATGTTTAATTTCTACAGAGGTATCTTCATGTCTCCAACATTTACCCTCTTGCACCTGCTCATTTGCAAGAACACTATTACACTTTGGACACCAATTAACAGAAGATTCTTTTTGATAGGCTAAGCCTTTCTCAAGCATTTTTAAAAATATCCACTGATCCCATTTGTAATAGGATGAATCTGCAGTATTGATAACCCTGCTCCAATCATAGGTTAAGCCTAAAGCTTTTTGCTGTTTCATAAAATTAATAATAGATTTGTTAGTATAATCTTCAGGATGACTTCCAACTTTAATAGCAGCATTTTCTGCAGGAAGGCCTAGAGCATCATAACCCATTGGATGTAAAACATTGAATCCTTGCATAATCTTAAAACGAGCAAGAATATCCCCTAAAACATAATTAAATGAATGACCAATATGCAAGCCGGAAGCAGAAGGATAGGGAAACATTTCAAGAGTATAATATTTGGGTTTCTTAGAATTCTCATTAACTTCAAATATTTTAGCTACTTCCCATTTCTTTTGCCACTTCTGTTCTAGTGTGTTGAAGTTAATTTCTACCATTACATCTCACAAGAAGAACGAACTTTTAAATATTCTCATGTTCTAGTTAAATCATGGAAAAAATAAATGCACAATTTGTAGGAAATACAATTTCAACCAACTCTGTTTTAGCCTATGGCCTAAATGAAAAGAGCAATTTTGGAGAAAGAATTGGAGAAAAAATACAATATTCGCTTTCAGAAGCATTTTATTTACTAGAAGAAGGAAAGTTAGAAATCTCTAATAATAAAAAAAATCTTTCAAAAAGTGAAGTACTAGAAAAATTTCAAAAAATTGATAAAAAATTCTTCATTAAATATGTTGTTTTCAAAGATTTGAGAAGAAAGGGATATGTTCTAAAAACTGCACTTAAGTTTGGAGCAGATTTTAGAATCTATGAAAAAGGAGCAAAACCAGGAAAAGCACATTCAAGATGGATATTATATTCAGATCAAGAAACAAACAAAATCAAATGGCAAGATTTTGCAGCAAAAACAAGGATTGCCAATTCAACAAAGAAAAATTTACTAATTGCAATTGTAGATGATGAAGAAAAAGTAACCTACTATGAAATAAAATGGCTCAAGCCCTAAAACTTTATAACTAAAACTAACTTTACTCCTAAATGCCAACCCAAGATACTTCAATTATAAAAAATAAAATAGTAAATTTCCTAGAAAACAATGGTCCGAGTCTTCCAATACACATATCAAAAAATATCGATAGCTCATATTTATTCACCTCTGCCTTTCTTTCAGAATTATTATCAGAAAAAAGAATTAAAACAACTACAATGAAAGTTGGAAGTTCTTCAGTATTCTACATTCCAGGACAAGAAGCCCAATTAGAAAAATTTGCTCAGCAATTTCTAAAAAGTAAAGAAAAAGAAGCCTATGAATTATTAAACAAAAAAAGATTTTTAGAGGATAGTGAACAGCAACCGGCGATTAGAGTCGCACTAAGAGCAATTAAAGATTTTGCTATTCCTATTGAAAAAGAAGGAAGAATTCTCTGGAGATATTTCATTGTAGATGAAAAAGACAGACTAGTAGAAAAAGAAATTCCAAAGATGGAAGAAACAAAGATAGAAGAAATTCCAAAACAGGAAATAAGATTAGAAAAAATAGAACCACCCAAGAAAAAAGAAAAATCAACAAAATCAAAAACAATTGAGAAGAAAAAGCCAAAATCCAACAAGGATGAAAATTTCTTTAATAAAATAAAAGAATATCTAGCAAAAAACAACACTGAAATTGAAGATATTGAATTATTTACCAAAGATAGCCTAATCCTGAAGGTAAAAAAAGATGGAAAAACCAGATTATTAGTAGCCTATAACAAGAAGAAGATAATTGAGGAAGATATACTCAAAGCGTACAAAAAATCATTAGAATTAGGATTAGACTATTCCATTTTCTCCTTTGGAGAACCTTCAAAAAAGATTTCTAGCCTGATTGAAGCTTCAAAAAAATTATCAGAAATAAGAAAAATTGACTAACAAAAGCTTTAAAAAAGAAATAAGTCAACATTTAATATGGGAAAGATAAAATCTAAACAAGTTAAAAGATCTTCAGAACAGTTAGTAAAAGCAGGAATCATATTCTCAGAAGACTTTGAAAAAAACAAAAAAATACTTGGAAGAGAAATGCCCTCTAAAAAGATGAGAAACAGAATGGCAGGACATCTTGCAAGACGAATGAGACAAAAACAAGCTGAAGCCGAAAAATTAAAAGCTGAATAAAAACTCTTTTAAACAGTATATTTCTTCTAAACTAGACAAAGGCTTTGTAGCTCAGTGGTAGAGCGCCTGTCTCATGAGATGATTAGAATAAGTGTCATCTGAGCAAGCAGGAGGCCGGGAGTTCAATTCTCCCCAAAGCCATGTGAAACATGGCGAATGTTACGAAAAATATATTTTTCAGTCCAAAGCCATGGATTATTGCTTCTTTCCAATCAAAAATTAGAGTAAACCCGGATAAAAAAATCAGAAAGCGAGATGAAAAATCTCGCCATAGGAATCATAAAAAAATTTTAAAAAATAAAAAAAATAAAACACATGTTAAGAGAAGAATTATCTTTTCTTCTTTTTAGTTGTTTTTTTTGCAACCTTCTTAACTGGTTTCTTTTTCTTTGTAACTTTTTTCTTTGCAGCCATTTTATTATTTTTAATCCTGATTTCTCAGAATTTTTCACCCTCCTTTTTAGTTATCAGATTAAATCCAATTGGAATCAACCCAATATTACAATAAATTAAAGAAAAAATCATTTAAATATTTTTTTATTTTTGAAAAAAAATAAAAAATGAGTGAATATTTTCACCGTCGGAAAAAATCAAAAATACAATTTTTGTTAAAATTAAAGAAAAAATTTG
>CAIKWG010000019.1 GCA_903831045.1 uncultured archaeon
AAATTTTATAGATTTTATTTGGTATAGAATTATTTTAAGATCTAAAGATTGGCCTTATGATATCAAGTGGAAGTTTCAAGAGATGTTATATGGATATTCTGACCCTGATGTTTGGAATCTCAATAGTTTCATTATAAAGAAAGTTCATGCTCCACTTAAGGAGTTTGTGCAAAATTATGAAACTCATGGTATGTCTCTTCCTTATGAATTTTCTTCAGACCCTGCAACATGGTTGGAAATATTAAAAAAGATCGAGTTAGCTTTTGATAGTATGTGGGATGATGAGTTTGAAAGTGATAATCGTTTTACAACAGGGTTAAGTGATGAGGCAAAAGTAGAACATTATAAAAAAGTCGAAGAAGGAATAACATTATTCGGAAAGTATATGAGAGATTTATGGGATTAATAAAATTATATGAATAATACAGTTACATTTGATAGAAGAAAAAGACAATTACTTCGTAAGGAATACAATAAAGCAATTAAAACAGGGGCAACTTATTTTTATTTTGAAGGTCATCAAATTTTAGATAAGTATGCAAAGTATTTATTAGAATATTTAGATAGTGTAATAAAATAATATGAAGAAATTTTTATTGGGTAATAGGGTATTAATTGAAGGTGACACAGGAGAAAAAAAGACAGCCTCTGGAATTATTATTGCCAAAACAGAGGATATGGGAGATTACATTACAGGAATTGTTTTCTTAGTTGGTGAAGGAAGAAGAAATGATCATGGAGATTTATTGCCAATGAAAGTCGAAAAAGGCGATAGTGTTATATTTCAATACGGGAAACCTATTCAAATTGATGGTAAAACGTATTTAATGGTAATGGAAGAAGATATTATTTATATAAATTAACCCTACTTCTATGAAGATCCGAAAGAAGAACAGACAGAAAAAGATAATCATAGCCGTTGACGGAGAAAGGATTAATTATGGGAAAAAATCTTATAAAGAATATTTAAAGGAAGAAAAAAGAAAGACAAGAAAAGAAAGAACAAGGTTGGCAAGAGAAGCAAGAGAAACGATAAAGAAGTTAAGATCATCAAAAGAATACATTGCTTCATTAAGTGTTAAGGATTATGATTTTGATTTCTTTTAAACTATGGTATTATTATAGAACTGGTCGAGTAATTATAAATATAGAAAGAAAAATTTTATGAGTGAAGATTTAAATATCGGAGCAGAACCAACACAAAACGTAGTTCCAACTCCAGAAGTCGTAGTTCCAACCCCAGAAGTTGAAACTCCAACAGAAGAAGATAAGCCAGTTGAATAATAAGTGTGGGTATTAAACTACCCACGATTGGGGGCCATGTTCCAAGGTTGGCGAAAAGCACTCCAAACGCATTTGGTAGGGTTCGATTCCCTAGCCTCCAGCAAAAGTTTTTAATTATTAATTATGAATATAAAAATATGAGAAATTCACCAAGTTTAAAAGAAGAAGTCGATGATGGAATATACAATATGTATAATCTAAAACTCGAGCAAGAGGAGAATGTCATAAAACCTAATCAATGGGGTACTGTTGGAGCAAGAATTTTTAAAGCATTTTCAGTCACACATGAGAAGCTTCCACCAGGTTGTTATGGAGTAACAATTGATAGAAATGATGATAAATGTATTTTTATTGGAAGATATATCAAAAATGATAAGATAATGCGATTCAAGGGGGAGTTAGCTGACAAATTTTTAAATGAGATAGATGAATTTTGGGGAAAAGAAGAAGCTTTTAAGAAACACGGATTCTTACACCGTAGAGGTTATATGCTTTATGGAGCACAAGGTGTTGGAAAATCTTCTATTGTTTGGCAGGTAATGAAAGATGTAGTAGATCGTGGAGGAGTTGTATTAATTTGTGATAATCCTAAATTCTTCATTGAGGGATTAAAAAACTTTAGACAAGTAGAACCTAAACGTCCTATTGTTTGTGTGTTTGAAGATATAGATGCGATAATTAAGAAGTATGGAGATACTGAAATTTTATCGATTTTGGATGGAGACAATCAAATAGATAGAGTTATAAATATCGCTACAACAAATTATCCTGAATTACTTGATAGAAGAATTGTAAATCGTCCAAGAAGATTTGATAGAATTTACAAGATTGTTGCTCCTAATGATAAGATTAGAATTGCTTTTCTTAAAGAAAAATTGCCTAAGACGGAAAGATTAGATGAATGGACTAAAAAAACTAAAGGTTTATCTTTTGCTGCACTTGCAGAAACACTTATTTCTGTTTTATGTTTAGATAATAAGTTAGATGACACAGTTAAAACATTAAGAGACATAGAAAGCGGAAATCCTACTAGCTCAGATAATGAGTTTGGTGGAAAGGTTGGTTTCGCTAGTGGAGAAGATGATATATAATTATAATAATAATAAAAACAATATGAAAAAAATATTAGTTAGTGGAGCAGCTGGTTTTATAGGATATCATTTAGTTAGTTATCTTCTTGAAAAGACAGATTATGATATTGTTTGTCTTGATAGATATGATACGTCAGGAAATGTGAATCGTTTAGCAAGTTATTTGTCAGACGATTTTAAAAAGAGGATTAAATTTGTTTATCATGATTTAAAAGCACCCATAAACGAATTTACTGCAAAATTAATAGGGGAAGTTGAGCATGTTATTCATTTAGCAGCTTCAAGTCATGTGGATCGTTCTATTGAAGATCCACTTTCTTTCGTTATGGATAACGTTGTTGGAACAACAAATTTATTAATTTGGGCAAAAAGTCAAGGAGGGATGAGAAGAATATACAAAGAACCTCAAAATCCAGGAGATAAAGCTTCTGGAGAGTTTATCTGGGCTGGAAAGTTTATAAATTTTTCAACAGACGAGGTGTTTGGTCCTGCAGAAATAGGACATAACCATAAGGAAGATGAGGCGCATAAACCATCGAATCCTTATAGTGGGTCAAAGAGTGGACAAGAAGCTATGGGATATAGTTTCTTCGTTACATATCACCTTCCTGTAATTACAACTCATACAATGAATAACTTTGGAGAAATGCAACATCCTGAGAAGCTCCTTCCTAAAACAATGCGTTCAGTTATAGAAGGAAAAGAAATGCCTATATTTGCAGAGTTGCAAGATGGTAAATTAGTAGGTGTTGGAAGCAGATTCTGGATTCATTCCAGAAATACAGCTTCAGCAGTTCTCTTTCTGCTTGAAAAAGGAGTGGCGGGGGAGTCTTATAATATAATAGGATTTGATGAACTTACGAATCTTGAAATCGCACAAAAGGTCGCAAATATAATTGGGAAACCTTTAATCCCTAAATTTGTTGATTTTCATGCTACAAGACCAGGTCATGATCGAAGATACTCTCTTGATGGTACAAAAATGCGAGAAATGGGGTGGAAACCCGAAGTAAACTTTGAAGATTCATTGAAAAATACAGTCGATTGGACATTAAAACATCCAGAATGGATATAAATTATTAAATAATATACAAAAATATGAAAAAAAAGATAAAAAAGATTAAAAAAGACACAAAAGAACCACATGTAATAGTTTTTGACGAAGAAACTAGTCCAATGTCAGGTTACTTTTTTGGTGGAACTTATGAAACTAATATAGTTGGAAGAGTAATAGAATATGAAACAATAATATGTATATCTTATTGGGATTCTATTACAAAAAAAATAAAAAATATAGCGCAATGGGATTTTCCTGATTGGAAAAAGGGTAAATGGAATGATAAGAATTTAATAAAATGCTTTAGAGATATTATAATTAAGGGTGATTATGATGTCATTGCAGGACAAAATTCTGATCAATTTGATATTAAATTATTCAATGCAAGATTAGCTTTTTGGGGATTTGACCCACTTCCTGAGTGTAAAACTCTTGATACAAAAAAAATAGCTAAAAGTAAAATAAAACTTCCTAGTTATTCCTTAGATACAATGGCTAATTTCTTTGGTTTTGGTGGGAAATATCATCATTCAGGATTAGATATGTGGTTTAATTCAAGAGATGGTATTAAAAAAGATCAAAAAGAAATGACTTATTATTGTAATGTTGATGTTGAATTAACAAAGAATGTCTTATATAAACTACTTCCTTTCATAAAATGGACTGGAGAATTTGTGTTTATTAATGAAGATGGTGTGACTTGTCCAAATCCTGTTTGTCAATCAACATATATGACTAAAAGTCATAATAGACTTGTCAAAGGAGGTATAAGATATCAATATCAATGTCAAGAATGTGGTGCATATTATACTAATCCTAAATTGATTAAAAATCCAGTTTAATAGAGTTCTGAGGCATTTTTAATTATATCTATATATTCCTTGACACAATTTTTATGAAATTGTTCTTTTTCAGTTGATTTTTTATAGGTATATGGAAGATGGCTTTCTAAACTGCTCCAAGCTTGTCGAATGATTTTTTCCACGAGTCGGGCTCTTTTGTCAGTTTTTTTCCTCATATTTGGTATTATACCATTGTCCGTTTTTGTCCAATAGTGAAAATTTCAGCCTATGAAGTGTGGTAAGGTTTTTGAAAGACATTCTTTTGGGCATAAAAAAAGCCCGAAGGGCATTTCTACCTTTCGGGCTTAATTTATTTATTTATTTGTAGATACTACTCAACGGTTGCAACACTATTGAGAGCGTCTTGTTCAATCATTTTTGTAACAAGATCATTAAGGGCTTCAAGAGACACCTTAGTTTCACCACTTTCAATTTTTGCAATCGCGTCTTTTTGATCAGCAATTTCTTTTGCTAAATCTTCAAGACTTTTAACATGAGCTGCAATTTCTATTGTTAAACTTTTTACTTCCTCTTCCTTGGTTGCCTTAGTTTTGTCGTAGTTAGGATGTTCAGTATCGAGTTTTCCAATTTCATAATTTTCTACGATAACATCATGTTCTAATTCTGTTTTACAATCAGTAACAGATTTAACATCGGCTTCAAGATTAGCAACCTTAGAAAGGCGTGGATTAATTAAATCCATCCTTAAGGATTCTCGAGCTAACAACTTATAATTTGCAACCTTTTCTTTTAATGTAACTTTACTCATATATTTTTATGCTTCGTTTAATAAACCTTTTAATAGAACTCGAATTCTTTGCTCTTTTTCCATAATATGGAAATGGCGTTTTTAGTATAACGTTTGAGAAAACAATAAACGATTTTGTGCTTATGTTGTCTTTTATTAATTCCTTGTAGTTAGATTGTGGATCAATGAGAAACATCTTCCAGTTGTATCTGGTAATTCTTTCTCCTAAAACCCAGAATTTGGTATTTGGAACTCTGATCTTCACAATGTTTTTGTTCTCTGCTCTATCTATAGAACTTCCTAAAGGGATTTTGAATTGCATTTCTTAATTCTTTCTTTAATAATATTCGACCTTTAATTTTCACGGGCTATTAATGTTGTACATAATCGTGAATTCAGATGTGCCTAAGGGGAAAAACCCTACAGAATTATAAATTTCTTTATTCGACAAGATTTCCATCTTGTTGAGGTTCTAATTTATAAATCTGTCTCATATCATTACTGAATATGATTTCCCCTCTTAGGCACATCTAATTGTTATTATTTTTTAATTAATAAATGTTTTTTCCATTTAAGATTTTTGAATAATCCTGGAAAACATTCCATGAATATCCATATCGACCATCTACATGCTTTGAATTCACTTAATCCTGCGATATGATGACCTAATTCATGTAAGGATGATAATATACTTGGATTATTTCCATCTATATATATCGTTTGTTTATTAGGGTCGTATTGAAATGTATCTCCTATTTTGATTTTAAGATTATCATGTCTTTTATGATTTGCCCAATTAATCCAATATATTAAGATTTTTAATCTAGATATTTTTTCCTTTTTATCTAAATTTTTCCAATTTTTAAGATATTCTTCCTTCCATGCGAGTGTTGCTAATTTGATTACTGATTTGATTTTAGGATTTACAGCTAAAATTTGTTTTTTTGTTGGATACATATTCAAATTTTGCTAACCTGCTAAAAATCCTCACGTTCATCTCTATCTATATCTTCTCTTACTCCATGATATGATCTACTAGCCATATGTCCATAACCTGCTTCTCTTGGGCCTGAATCAAAATCGTAATCTTGTCTTGTTCTTTCGAAACCTACATTGTAATCACTGATATCATCTTCATCTTCTTTTTCTTGGGCTTTTTGATATTCTTCACTTGCAATATCTGTTATTGCTTCCATTGTTCTGAATAAATTGGCAATTTGGGAAATAAAGAAGTTTCTTTCTGGAAGTTCTATTTTATTAGTTGTGCAGATTTCTTTGAAGTTGCTACATAAATCAGCAACTTTTTCTATTTCTTCATCTAATGTGTCATCTAGAATACTTTGTATTGTGTCTGTTGTGCTTCCTTTGATTTTATAACTGAATTCTTCACATGCTGTTTGTTTATAATTTTTATCTGTGAATATTGCTGCGTCAAAATCTAAATCTAAAATTGGATCTTTTTCTAAATCTACCCAACTTCT
>CAIKWG010000020.1 GCA_903831045.1 uncultured archaeon
CCCTTCTTTGACTGTTCTACAAACTGGTATCATCAATTCCAAATTTTTCATTCCCATTTCATCTCTAACTTTAACAAATGCTTTACATTCCAATGCGAAAGCCTTCTTGTATCTTTCAGAATAATATCTTGAAGCTCCTCTCCATCCGATCATTGGATTATCTTCTTTAGGCTCGAAATATTTTCCGCCAATCAAATTCGCGTATTCATTAGATTTGAAATCAGACATTCTACAAATTACTGGCTTTGGATAAAACGCTGCGCAAATATGTGCAACACCTTCAGCAAGTTTGTCAACGAAATATTGCGCTTTATTTGAATAGCCATAAGTCAATTCTTCAATTTTCTTTCTTTCTTCTGGATCTGTGACTTTATCAAATTCAAGCAAAGCCATTGGGTGTATCTTTACATATTCATTAATAATAAATTCCTCTCTAGCTAAACCAACTCCGCTGTTTGGAATAAAACTTTGTGTGAAAGCCTGATCTGGATTTCCAAGATTCATCATAATCTTCACGCCCAATTGGGGTATTGTTGTCAAATCAATTTCTTTTACTTCTATCTCGCTCAAACCTTCGTAAACTAAACCATCTTCGCCATTTGAACAATCGACTGTAATTTCTTGACCATCTTTCAAAACTTCCGTTCCCATTCCAGTTCCAACAACACAAGGTATTCCTAATTCTCTAGAAATAATTGCCGCATGACATGTTCTTCCGCCTCTGTTTGTAACAATAGCAGAAGCAATCTTCATGATAGGTTCCCAATCTGGGTCTGTCATATCTGTAACTAAAACTTCTCCTTCTTTGAATTCATTAATTTTGCTAGCTTCTTTTATTACCTTAACTTTTCCTTTTCCAGCAAGTTGTCCGACGGATTTTCCCTTAATCAAAATCTTTCCAGGATTCTTTACAGAATATTCTTTCAATAAATTTTTATTTTTATTAGAGTGAACAGTTTCTGGTCTTGCTTGAACAATATATAATTCGTTTGTATTTCCGTCCTTAGCCCATTCCATATCCATGAAAGTTTTCTTTCCTCTCTTACCCGAATAATGGTCTTCAATTATACAAGCCCATCTTGCCAAAGCCAAAACTTCATCATCATTCAAACAGAATTTCTTTCTATCATCCAAAGAAACTTCTATATTCTTAGTGGGTTTACCTTGGCTTGGCGTATAAACCATCTTAATTTTTTTCTCTCCAAGTTTTCTAGAAATAATTGGTCTAAATCCTTGTCTTAATGTTGGTTTGTGAACATAAAATTCATCAGGATTAACTGCGCCCTGAACAATATTTTCTCCAAGTCCATATGAACCTGTTACTAAAACAGCCTCTTCAAATCCAGATTCTGTATCGATAGAAAACATAACTCCAGAACAAGCCAAATCAGAACGAACCATTTTTTGAACGCCGATTGAAAGTCCTATACTGAAATGATCAAAATTCTTATCTGTTCTATATGAGATAGCTCTATTAGTGAAAAGCGAAGCGAAACAATCTTTACAATATCTCAAAAGCGATTCATTTCCTTTAACATTCAAATAAGTTTCCTGTTGTCCAGCAAAAGATGCGTCAGGTAAATCTTCAGCAGTAGCC
>CAIKWG010000021.1 GCA_903831045.1 uncultured archaeon
CATTCGTTACTTTCAATACTTTCTAGATTTGGATATGAATCTGGAAATCAAGAATGCACTTTTGCTGTAATTTATAGTCTTATTGAAGATAAAAAAATTGATTTAGAAAAGGAGCTAATGGATAAAATTTCTTCTTTAGAATTAACTGACGAAAGCATTATTAATTTGAGAGAACGATATCAATATGGAGTTGAACTATCTATGAAAAAAGATATTTTTAATGAGAATCTTGAAATTGCTAAAAAATTGCTTGGAAAAGTTAAAGATATTTTAGAAAATGAAAAATAGAATATTTTTCTTTTTTTTAATTTTGATTATTTTTCCAATTGTTTCTGCAGACCAGGAAACAGTTTTTCAGCCAGGAGATTTGCAAACAGTTTTTAGTTATGAGGGAGATATTCAAGGATATTTTCTTCCAACTTATTTTCCAACTCCCAAAATTACAATCGTAAATCCAACGGGGGATGTTATTACTTCTAGCACAATGGTTTTGTATGTTGTTCTGAGTGAACCTGGAACATGTACCTACGCTATTGATTCTGGAGCAAATGTAAGTTTTCCAAATATAGATAATAAAAATTTTATTGCTACAATAACAACTCCTACGCCAGATGGGAATTATTTATTTAGATTTAATTGTGTAGATTTGCTTGGAACTCATGCATATAATTCAACTGTTATTACTGTGACTCAAACTGTGCCTGCACCTCCAGTTGATGACGGTGGCGGAGGAGGCGGTGGAGGTGGCGGAGCAACAAATGAAACAACACCTGCGGCAGATAATTTTACATTTACTGTTGATCCAGATTTTTTTAAGGTAGAATTAAAAGTTGGAGATAACATTGTTTATTTTGCTAATGTTAGAAATATCGGAAATAAAAAAATTAACATTAATACGCAATCTTCGGAATTTTTGAATTACTTTCTAGTATTGGGTGAAACCAATTTTTCTTTAAATCCAGGTGAAACAAAGAGAGTTTCTTTTGGCTTCTTTGCTAGAGATGGAAGTTCAGCTAATCTTTATACTGAATCAGTTGATTTTATTTCAAATAATCAGAGAAAGAGAGTAAATGTTATTTTAGATGTTAAAGAGAAAAATCCTTTGTTTGATGTTTTGGTGAAGGCTCCAAACAAGGGTTATATCGGAGAAAATGTTGCTGCAGATATTGAAGTTTTTAATATGGGAGACTTGGAAGGATTTGATTTACTTATGGATTATTCTATTCTTGATTTAGACGGTGCAGTTATAGATTTTAAAGAGGAGAGTTTGTATATTGAAAAGAATCTTAATTTTAGAAAGAGCTTATTTTTGAATAAAAATGTTAAACCCGGACAATATCTATTCTATGCTAACGTTAGTTATGGAAATATTACCGCACGTGGTTCTGATTTATTTACTGTGAAGTATAGAAAGGGTCTTTATGTTTACTATATTCTTGTTGGATTAATTGTCTTAATCTTCCTTAGAGTTTTCCAAATTGCATATAAGAAGAATAAGGGACCAGCCAGTGAAAATGCAGCCGCACTTTCTGCACCAAGACTTCCTTTCTTTAAACGTATTTTTAGAGGATTAACTGTATTTTTGGGTTTTAAAAAACTTTAAAGTTTTTTAATTGATATTGAAGATAGAGAGAAAAAGTTTTATTATCTTCCTTTATACCCAAATTTTTTGTCATACTCTGGATGAGGAATTATATCTAAAACAAAAGCGATAATTTCAATGTCTTCATTGTTGGTTATGGTATAAAGCATTCTCCAAAAAGCAGGCAGTTCAACTCTAAACAAATTTGTCGAAGAATATTTTTGTTTGTATTCTTCTGGGATAAGATTTTTTGCTATTGGGTCACCGTAATGAATATTTAATTTTATTAATTCAATCTTGTTATTTACTGCTTTCAAGATCATTCTTGCCTGTTTATTCATGGGCGAATCAACATTTAAT
The DNA here is from genome assembly GCA_903831045.1 of uncultured archaeon. GTDB lineage: Archaea > Nanobdellota > Nanobdellia > Pacearchaeales > GW2011-AR1 > GW2011-AR1. The sequence goes on from CAIKWG010000021.1 coordinate 1,943, forward strand.
TTTTTATAAACTTCTTCAGCCTTTGGTGAAAGAATTACTCTAACATTTCTCATTATATTTCCATGCCTTGCATAATTGCTTTTTTTAAATTTGGATTATTGTTCTCTATCCAAGTTAAACCCTTTAGGGTTACTGCAATTTTATTACTTCTCTCTAAATATTCAAGAATTACCATTAATGTAATATGATTTACTTGTCGAGGTAATTTTCTTTTTAAATCTGCGATAGAGATAATACTTTCATTCATTTTTTTTAAAGTGTCTTCTACCATTATTACTGTGTTCAATGTTGGCCAATGAATTTGCTTTTCTACTTTTTTTATTTGTATCATTTTGTATCTTTTAGTTATATCTTTATAACTATTTGATATTAATTGGTATTTAAATAGTTTTCTATTTTTCAAACATTAACAAATTATGTAATAATTAATTCATAAAGAAGGATACAATCCAAAATATTTTTTTTATTGTGAATTATTTTCAGTAATTTTATTTTAAAAAACTTTAAATAACGTCGTTTTCTCTTCTTTTAGTATCATCTATTGAAGTGGTACTTATTGAATCCCTCATGAACCAATTTATTGGTGAATCGGGATAAGCAGATTGAATCCCTCCATAGCTCAGGGGTTAGAGCGTCTGGCTGTAGATTACTAAGGTGGATATTCCATTCGGAAATTAAATGAAACCCTAAAAGCCACGGTTGCAAGCAGCACCCGGAAGATCCAAGTTCGACTCTTGGTGGAGGGATAATTTTTTTCAAAAATTATCCTCTGTAAGCTCAGAAACAAGTGTCTTCGCTTAGAGGGATTTCCTCTCGATTTCAATGTAAACTTTGAAGTGAGGGATAATTTTTTATCTCTTGTTAAATTATCGCAAAAATTTAAAACTAAATGACGATTATATCTTTTATGGAAAACAATTTATTAAAAATTGTTTGGCTTAAACATTGTATTAAAGATTTTAAGAATTTTGAAGAAGCAGAATTTATCCGAGTTGATGCTAAATTAAGAGAAGCATTATCCAATTTAATCCAAAATACTTCGCGAGTTGAAGGAACTCAGTTAAGGAGATTAAGAATTGGAGATAAAAGATTATTTTTAAGAATTGTTGAAAAGAATGTTTTTTGTGTGGGATATAAAACAAGAGGAAATGCTTACAATCAAAAACAATTGATTGAAATGGATAAAATGATAAAAAATATCATTTCAGGACAAGGTTTATAAATGGTTAAACCATGGTATAACTATCAAATGGAAAACCAAACTATGATTAAAATTGAAAGAGAAACTGTTGATATCTTAAAAAGATTAAGACTTGTAGAAAGGGAAAGTTATAACGAAGTTATAAAAAGAATTCTTGAAGATTATTTAGAAAATCATTTAGAACTAAGTGAAGAAATGAAAGAAAGAGTAAAGGCCCTCGAGAATATTAAAAAAGAAGACATGCTTTCAACTAATGAAGCTCTTGAATATCTTAGAAAAATTAAGAAATAACCTTTAAATAACAACTTTTCTTTTAGTAATTATGAAGAAAAGAGTAATGCTTATAACTGCGCTTATTTTAATTGTTTTAATCCTTGGAGGAATATTAATCGCAAAAATGGTAAAATCATCTGGACCAACAAAAGTTTTATTTGAAACAAGTAAAGGAAATATTGTAATAGAATTATATTCTGAGCAAACAATAACTTCTGGAAATTTTGAAAATCTTGTTAGAAAAGGAACCTATAATGGAATTATTTTTCATAGAGTTATCGACGGATTTATGATTCAGGGTGGAGACCCTACTGGTACTGGCTATGGAGATAGAAGAATACCTCAAATAAAAGATGAATTTAATGGTGAACAAAAAAATAACCGAGGAACAATTGCTATGGCGAATGCAGGTCCAAATACTGGTTCGAGTCAATTTTTTATTAACCTTGTAAATAATAATTTTTTAGATGGAAAACATCCGGTTTTTGGAAGAGTTGTTGAAGGAATGGAAATAGTTGATGCAATTGCAAAAGTTGCAACTGATTCTAATGATAGACCTTTGGAAGAAGTGAAAATAATAAAGGCAACAATTATTTAATTTTTATGGTTGAGAAAAAATCTTGGTATGTTTATCTTCTTGAATGTTCTGATGGTTCTTATTATACGGGAATTACTAATAATCTTGATAAAAGAATGAAAATGCATGCATCAGGAAAGGGAAGTAAGTATGTTAGAGCTAGGGGATTTGTTGGTTTGATTGCTTCTTTGAGTTGTAAAGATAAATCTGAAGCAATGAAAACTGAGTATAGAATAAAGCAACTAAATAAAAAAGAAAAATTAGAGTTTTTTTATAATCAAAACAAAAACTGACTTTCTTCATTAATTATCTCTTTAACTTTTGAAATCTTTTCTTCAGATTCATAAAGTTTTTTTGAAATCTTCTCTTCTTTTATCAAAATATCCTTTAATTCTGATTCGTTGCTATCAATAATAAATTGAAGTGATACCAGTTCATCTTTTTGAGAAATAATTTCTTCTATCTCTTTTTTCTTTTTTTTAATATCTTCTAATTCAGAGATTATTCCTTCTGTTTCAATGTTAGCTTCTTTCAAAATAATTATAAATTCTTCGTCGTGGAAAAGTATTTTGTTGAAATCCTGTTCATAGCTTTTAAGAATATCCATCTTTTTCTTTGAGCTGTGGAAAAGTTCAACAAGTTTTTTCCAGTTTATTGAAGATTTAATTTTAAAAATGTCTCTGTCAATATTTTTCTTTTCTTGAAATGCTTTTTCTTTTTGAATATTCTTTTCAGCATACTCTTCACTTTCTTTCATTTCTAAAAATTGATTGGTTAGAACTTCTTTTTTTCTTTCGAGTTCAAGTTTCTTAATTGTTATTGCTCTTACTTCTATTTTAATTGCTTCATAGGCTTCTTGTTCTTTTTTTAATTCAAGAATTTTCTTTTCAAGAGAATGTATCTTAGTCAGGTTTTCTAAAAATGTTTTATTTTCATTCAAAATTTCATTTAGTTGATCAAAAAATGATTTAACACTTTCTTTTGTTGCAACGATTTCTCTACCAACCAGAAAATTTGCTCTGCTGAAACTAAATTTAGAAGTTCTTTCAAAATTTATAAACTTCTTATTTATCTCATTTATTAACTTTTGAAGATTTTCTTCCTTTATTTCTTTGACAGTTGTGATAAGCTCGTCGACAAATGTGGAATATGTTTTTACATTTTCCAGTACTAAATCTTTGACATTTTGGTTTTCTTCTTTTTTTGCTAAATCAACTTTTTTTAGCTTTTCATTTTTTGCAGTTAGTTCAGAAGAAAATTCATTAATCAGGCTTTCAATTTTTTTAGTAATGTCTTTTTCTTTTAATTTTCCTTCTTCTTTTTTGTTATTTAAGGAAAATTCTATATCCTCAATTGTAAAATTCTTTTTTTCTTCTACTTTTTTTTCAACTGGTTTCTTCTTATTAAGAAAACTAAATAATCTCATTATGAAATATGTTTTCTCAGGTTTATAGAATTTTCTTTTGATAAAATTTTTCAAGAATGTAAAAAAGGGTTTAAAAATCTTATCCTCAAAAATTATTTTTTTAATTTATATCCGTTGGTATAGAAGAGTTTAAATACATTCATAATATCTAAAACTTATCTAAAAATGAGGTAAAATGCGGGGATCCTGCATTACTAAAAAATGGGAGAGAGCGAATTCATTGAAGAGGAAGAGTTTAATCCAGAACATTTAGAGGATAACTTTGAGAATGATCTTGAAGAGCTGGACTTAGATTAATTTTTATTCAAATCTAAGATTACTTGGTTGTTTTGTTTATCTAATTCAACAGCTTCGGTTTCAAGAACGAATGTTAAAGTATCAATTCTAATCTGTGAAACTAGTATATTTGTAATGTTAATTATTCTTCCTTCACCTATTTTAATGCCTTCAACATCCATCTTTTCTACTTGCTTATTGTTTGCATAGATTCCTAAAAGAAAGTCTTCGGAATCTTCCAGTCCATCATTTCGAATTATCAAATTTGTATCTAAAAATCTAGAATGTAATGTTGCAGAAACAGATTCTATTAACAGGTCTGGTTTTGATTCCACAGAGTAAATTCTATTTATCTCAGAGATCATGTCCTCGCTCACAACTTGTTTGCATTTGCTTACTGGATACATTATATTGTTAATATTAGTTGAATGTTCAAACCCTAATGCATGTAGAAGCTCGTGAATTGCGATGTTTGGCCTTTCACAGGTGGATGTTTTTAGAAGTAATATATTCCCGTTCATTATTATACTAAAATTGTTTCCTAAACTTACATTTGCAGGGCCACCTTCTCCAGCTATGAACATGTTGTTTTCTATTCTGACTGTATCTGCGCAAACAACATTAATCTCTGCATTTTCTTGAACTTCATAAAAGTTAAGTACTGTTTTTTCTTCTAGGCTGTTAAAGGCCCAGAGCATTTCAGACTCTTTTTGAACATTACAGTCAGAAGCAATTGAATAGGAGATATCCTTGCTTGGAAATCTCATGTTTGGATAAAATTGCATTGCTTCACTTTGATTTGTGCTAAAATTTGTAGAAGGATTTGTTTGAAAATTGAATTCACTTGGTTCTGATGGAAAATACCAATATAAAATTACTAAACACAATGCTAGAAGCATAAAAACAAATCCTAACACCTTTTTCCAAGCCATAGTTTTTTTAGGGAATTTGTTTATATAAAACTGTTGTTAATTCTAATTTTATCTGCTAAATTTCCCTCTTTTCTGATTAAAGTTAAAATAAAAAAACAATAAACGACTTAATAGTCATTATCTGGAAATGTATCTTCGAGGTCGTCGTCTTTTTCATCGTTGTCTTCGAAGTCATCTTCTGGTGTGGATTCTTCAGGTTTTTTTGGCATTTTGGCTCCTTTAATTGAAATTGAATATTATATTTCTTTTTTAAAGCTTTTGTTTTGGTTGAAAGTGCGATTTTTCCAGCATAAAGCTTAAAAATGGATTTCATAGCTTAGAAATTCTTAAAAACCACTAAACTCTTAGAGAACCTGCGAGGTGAAGATGGAAAATATAATAATTAATGAATCTTTTTCTAATGAGGATATTTCACTCTTTGACAAGCTGGAAAAGAAAGAATTTGAATCCCAGGAGCTTCTGGACTTGAAAGTTGAGGCAGAAGAGATTACTTCTGACAGTGAAATAAATGATTTGATTTCCTATAATCTAATTAAACAGAATCTTTCATACAAGCTTCCCTATCAAATTGAGGGAGCAATTAGAATACTCCGAGATCTTAATGGCTCTGCTTTGCTTGCAGATGAGGTTGGTTTGGGAAAGACAATTACCTCTGGATTAGTTCTAAAAGAATGTATTGTAAGAGGATTTGTTAAGAAAGCTTTGATTTTAACGCCTCCCTCTTTAGTTAATCAATGGTTTCATGAATTAAAAGATAAATTTGATTTGGATTTTAAAATAATTGAAAAAGAATCAGACTGGGATAATGTTTCTCTTGCTCTTGCTTCAATTGACAGAGTCAAGATTTTTGATAAAGAAACTGGAGACTTTAAACATCATAAAGCTCATGAGATTTCCTGGGACATTTTAATGGTTGATGAAGCACACAAACTTAAGGAGAAAAATACTATTCGTTGGAGATTCGTGGATAGAATTCATAAAAAGAGATTTTTACTTTTAACGGCAACTCCCTTTCAGAATGATTTATTCGAATTGTATAATCTATTGCATTTGCTTAAGAAAGGACATCTTGGCACAATAAAAGAATTCAAAAAGAAATTTCTTCAACAGGGGAATAAAAGAAAGCCTCTGAATATAAAGGAACTCAAGGCTAAACTTGATGAAGTTATGGTGCGTAGAAGAAGAAGTGAAACTGGAATTAAATACATGAAAAGAATTCCAAAGATAATCTCTGTTGAACTGACTGCAAAAGAAAAAGAAATTTATGATAAAACCTGTGAACTTTTGAAGGAGCAATATTTTTCTGCTGCAGGGAATAAAATTAATGGAAGATTGATTATTTTTGCACTTCTGCCAAAGATTACTAGCTCTTCCAGGTCTGCAATGGAATCACTGGAGAGAATTTCAAATGAAGAGAAATATCATTCTAAAACACGAGAATTTGCTAAAGAAATTTTAGAAGATTATAGAAGTCTTGGGGTTGATTCTAAAATGAAAACATTGATTAATCTAATTGAAGAAAGATTAAAAGAAGCTCCCGGAGAAAAAATTCTTATTTATACTAAACATCCAACAACTGTGAATTATATTATTGAAAATTTGATTCCATATAAATTGGATATTACCCAATTCAGGGGAGGCCTATCTAGAGAAGAAAAATCTGATAGAATTCTTGAATTTAAGAAGAAAAGTCAGATTATGATTTGTACAGATGCTGGAGCTGAAGGATTAAACTTGCAGTTCTGCCATACTTTAATTAATTATGATCTACCTTGGAATCCTATGTCTGTGGAGCAGAGAATTGGTAGGGTGGATAGAATTGGTCAGACAAAAGATATGGAAATTTACAGCCTAGCAACAAAAGACACAATGGAAGAATATGTTGTGGATTTAATTATAAACAAAATGTGCTGTGTTGGTTTGGTTATTGGAGAGCTTCCAATAATTCTATTTAATCTTGGGTTAGATGAAGAAGGGAAGAGTGGAGCAAGTAAAATTGAAGAACGTTTATTGAATGTTTTTCTTGATTCAAAGAATAATCTTTCTCTTTTTGCAAAGGGAGTAAAAGAAATAGAAAAAGTAATTAAAGAAGGTATGCAAGACTATGAAGAGTCAAACAGAATTAATAAGGAGTTTTTAGATTAACATGGAAAATAATATATCAGATTTTGTGATAAAATTTTTTACAAATCTTGGAGCAAAGATTGTTTCTTCAAATGGAGAGTTGATTATACAGGACGTTCCTAAGGAATTTGAGAAGTACTATGGAAAAAAGTCTCCATATAAATTTGTTTTTTCTAAGGAACTTCTAAAGGATGATTTTGAATTTATTGATAAATCTAATTATCTATTAAAAAAC
>CAIKWG010000022.1 GCA_903831045.1 uncultured archaeon
GACACTGGCTGGCACTTGGGATGCACTAAAAGCATCTCGTGAGGTCGGCATCAAACTCATTATTGGTGCAGAGTTTTATTTCACGGACGATCGACACAATCCTGCACCAAAATTACGGTTTGTTGTATTGCTTGCCAAAAATGCAACAGGATATAAGAACATACTCAAACTAAATAGAAATGGGTTTGACAGCTCAGTATTGCAAGGAAAGAGAATTATTCCAGTAATTGATTGGGAATTGCTAAACTCTCATAAAGAAGGTATTATTTGTTTGACGGGATGTGGTAATGGAATTGTTGGAGCCCTCATAAACAATAAAGAGTTTGATAAAGCAGAAGAAACAATACTCAAATTGAATGAGATGTTTGGAGATGATCTTGGAATAGAAATACAGACCCATAACTTACACAAAGGAGAAACTCATTATAGTGGCGCAGTAGATCAAATATTCACAAACAACCATCTAATTCGGCTTGCAACAAAAAATAACCTACGAATAGTCCCAACAACCAACTCTCATTATATAAAACGAGAAGATGCAGAAATCCACGATGTAATGCTTGCGATAGGATCAATGCAACCGGTATATTCTAATGCGCGGTTAAAGTATGATGTTAGCGATTTGTATCTAAAATCGGGTGATGAGGTAAAAGCGTTTTTTATTAGAGGAAGAAACGAAGAATTGGTAGAACAGTGGTGTGCTAATAGTGTTTATTTGGCGGATAAATGTGAAGTGCCAGAGTGGATTGACCCGAAGTTTTCTAATCCAACAGGAAAAGAGCTTCCAGTATTTCCAGTAAAAGATGAACCAGATTACGATAATTTTATGAATTGGAGATCGAGAAGGAAGGATATACAAGAATTAGATATTGATAAAGCGTATTTGAGGTTCCGTTGCAATATAGAATTATACAGAAAGATACCGGCAGATAAGATAGGTGAGTATAGAGAAAGATTGAAGGAAGAGTTTGATGTAATAGAGTATAGAAATTTGTCCTCTTATATACTTATAGTGTCTGACTATTTGGCATGGGGTAGTGAAAATGGAATAAGATTAGGGGGACGAGGGAGTGTAGGCGGCTCGTTAATAGCGTATTTACTGCGTATTCATCAGGCAGATCCAATTAAATATAGATTAATTTTTGAAAGATTTCATAATAGAGATAAGGATCTTGCAGATATAGATAGTGATATATTACCAGAAGGACGAGAAAGAATACAGAATTACATACGACAAAAATATGGTAATGATTATGTAGCACACGTCTCTAATATTAATACAATAACTCCGAAAGTTTTTGTAAGAGATGTCGCACGTTCTTGTGAATTGTCAGGAAATCGTCAAGATAGTGTTAAGCTTGGAAATGATTTAGCAGACAGTATCCCCAAACGAATAGGAGATAAGTTCATAAAAACATATGGAGATGCCGTTAGTAAATCGCCATTGTTTTCCGCATATATTGAAAAATATCCAAAACTTGAAAAATATTCTCCAATATGTGGCGCATATAGAGCTTGGAGCGTACATGCAGGTGGTTTAATTATATCGAAACGGCCATTGTCAGGATTGGTGCCATTACGAAAAGATAAAGATAATTCAATAGCGTTAGAATATGATAAAGATCGTGCAGAAGAAAACGGTTTAGTAAAAATGGATTTGCTTGGGTTAGAGACGCTTGCAATCATTGACAAAACAAACGAATTAATTAAGGAAGCCGGAAAAGAATTACCACTCGATCCCCCAAATTATGACGAATATGATAAAGAGACTTATGATCTTATTTCAAGAGGTGATACTTTTACGGTTTTTCAGTTAGGCGTTTCCTCCGGTACAATAGAATTATGTAAAAAAATAAAACCAAAAAACATAGAAGAGATATCATTTATTAATAGCTTGTCAAGACCATCCGCAAGAAATATTAGGGAAGATTTTGTTGAAACGAAAGATGGTAGAAAAAAAGTAAAGTTAATTCATCCATTAATGAAAAACTCATTCGGAGAGACTTTCGGATACGGACTTTATGAGGAATCGCTTCTTTTTCTCGCTCGAGATTTTGCCGGCTGGTCACTCCGTGAGGCCGATCGGTTAAGAAAACTAACGAAAGAAAAAGGAAAAAATCCCAAACGAGCTCTCGAGTGGAGAAGTGATTTTATAGATAAGGCTTATTCTAATAATGGAGTTAATAAAGAGGAAAGCATTAAGGTGTGGGACGAAGTTATAGAGCCCTTCGGGGGTTATGGCTTCAACAAAAGTTTAGCAGAAAACGAGCATATTAATGTATATTCTTGCGATGGAAAATTTATAGAAACAAAAGAAATTAAGGATGTTTTACCAGAAGATTTTGTAAGATCGCGAGACGAAAAAACAGGAGAAGATATTTTCGTAAAAGTTGTAGATAAATATGATCACGGTATTTTGCCATTAGTTGAAGTAGAGCTAATAACAGGAGAAAAAATTAAATGCACAATGGATCACAAATTTCGAGTAGAAGAAAAAGATGAGATGTTGCCGCTATGGAAAATAATAGAAGAAGATTTAACAATTATTGTGAGAAATAAATGAATAAATTAACAGAAGAAGAAGAAGAAGAAATAAACAAAGAATTAAAAAGTCGCAATATAATAATTTTAGACAATAATAAAGATGAAAAAGGGAGAATTAAGTTTGGATGTCTAGTTGATGGTTGTTGTAATAAATGGATAACAACCATATATTCAGTTGTTGGTAAACAAAAAAGCGGTTGCGCCGTATGTGCTGGGCAAGTTAAATTAACAAACGAAATAATAGATGAAAAACTAAAAGGTAGAAATATAAAGAGATTAGGAAATTGTAAAGGAGCGCGTACCCCAATAGACTGGATTTGTTTAATTTGTGATTATGGCTGGGAAACAGCACCAAGTGGAGTTATAGGAAAAAGAAAAAGTGGTTGTAAAAATTGCGCTGGAAGTGTTAAATTAACGAACAGTGATATTGATAAAAAATTAGAAGGCAGAAATATAAAAAGATTAAGTGATTACAAAAGCGCCCATTTATTAATGAAATTTGAATGTTTAATTGAATATTGTAATTATAAATGGGAAACAACATCAAACTCGGTTATTGGGTGCGGTAAAACCGGGTGCCCGAAATGTGCTGGGCAAGTTAAATTAACAAATGAAAATGTAGATGAGAGATTAATAGGTAGGAATATAAAAAGACTAGAAGATTGTAAAAACTCTATAATTAAAATAGGTTGGCAATGTTTAATAGATGGGTGTGGGTATATTTGGAGGACAACGCCGAGTAGTATAATTAGTAGTATGCATACCGGCTGCCCTAAATGCTCCAATAGAATGCCAATAACTAATGAAATAATAGATGAAAAACTTATTGGTAGGAATATAAAAAGACTAGAAAATTGCATTAGTGGCAAGAAAAAAATATTATTTGGATGTTTGATAGAAAATTGTAATTATAAATGGAAAACAACTGCGGGTAGTGTTATTGGTAAAAATAATAGTGGATGCCCGAAATGTGCCGGCAAGTCATCACTAACAGATGAAATGATAGATGAAATATTAAAAGGCAGAAATATAAAAAGATTAGATAATACAGTTAATAACAAAACTAAAATAGAGTGGCAATGTTTATTAGAAAGTTGTAATTATGTGTGGAAGACTACTCCAAATAAGGTTGTTGGTAATACAGAAACCGGTTGTCCATTATGCGCGTGTATTGGGCAAAATGAAAAATTAATGTTTGGCATATTAAAAGAAAATAATGTAGATGTAGAGTATCAGTATGGAATTAAAAACATAAATCCAAAAGAACGAGCATTAAAGTTTGATTTTTATTTTACAAAGCAAAAAACGGCAATAGAATACAACGGAAAACAACATTATGAAATATTTAGTTTTAGTTCAGATAAATCCAAAAATGAAGAAAATTTTGAGTATCAACAA
>CAIKWG010000023.1 GCA_903831045.1 uncultured archaeon
CTCCTTGGATGACGCCTCAACTGTACCTGTTTCTATTTTCCCCTCTTTTGACCGTGCTTGATAAAAATACTTCATTTACTTTAATAAGTTTCTGATTTCAGCTGGGTCTAATGCATAATCCATAGCATTCTTTAAAGATATTTCCTTTTTTCTGACTAAATCAACCATAGCTCTATTAAAAGAAATCATTCCTTCTTTTGCAGATGTTTCTATAACAGCAGGAATTTCGTGTATTTTGTTTTCTCTTATTAAGTTCGAAATAGCATTATTGCAAATTAACACTTCGCAAACAGGAATAAATCCCCCTTTAATTCTTGGAATTAATCTTTGAGAAACTACCCCCAAAAGAGAAGATGACAATTGAAATCTTATTTGGCTTTGCTGGTCAGACGGAAAAACATCAACTATTCTGTGTATTGTCTGAGAAGCTGAATTTGTGTGCAATGTTCCAAAAACTAAGTTTCCTGTTTCAGCTGCTGTAATTGTTGTAGAAATTGTTTCCAAATCTCTCATTTCTCCCACCATTACAACATCTGGGTTTTGTCTAAAACTTGCCCTTAAGGCATTATTAAAACTTAAAGTATCTCCTCCAACTTCTCTTTGCTCAATAATAGCTCTGTCTACAGGATAGGTATATTCTATTGGGTCTTCAACTGTAATTATGTGAACTGACCTTGTATGGTTGATTTCATCTATCATTGCAGCTAAAGTGGTAGATTTTCCTTGACTAGTAGCTCCAGTTACCAAAACAAGTCCTTGTGGGCGATCCACAAAATCATGTAACACAGGTGGAAGACTTAGTTCTTCCATTGTTCTTACTTTTGAAGGAATAAACCTTATGGCCAAGCTGACACTTCCCCTTTGAAAAAAAATATTTGTTCTAAATCTTCCTTTGTCATCATACTGATAAGAAAAATCTATTTCTTTTTCTTCCATAAACTTTTTACGCAAAGGTTCTGATAACAATGCAAATGCTAACCCCCATGAGTCTTCTGATAAAACTATTTTTTCTTGAGTTAATGGAACAAGTTGCCCAGTGACGCGGATATTTGGCGCATGTCCAACAGAAATATCTAAGTCAGAAGCTTGTTGCTCAATCATTACGTCTAAAAGTTTTCTTAAATATGTTATATAATCCATGTGCTAATTTTTAATTTAAAATTTTAAATTACTTATTATCTTTCACCTGTGGCCCTTATTACTTCTTCAATGGTTGTTTGACCACTTAAAACTTTTAATATGCCCTCTTGTTCCATTGTAAGCATTCCTTGTTTTTGTGCTGCCTTTAAAATTAATATTTCTAAAGGATTATTTTGTATTAAGTCAGCAAGTTCATCTGACATTGATAAAACTTCATAAAGTCCCACCCTGCCAGAATAACCCACAAATCCACAAGCTTCGCACCCCTTTGCTCCATATATTAAAAGAGGATCTTCTAATTTTATTTCTTTTTTAACAGCTACCGGGATAGACTTGTATCTTTCAATAATATAATTCTTAATTTTCTCCTGAGGTCTAACTTTTATTTTACAAAATGGACATAATGTTCTTACTAGTCTTTGTGAAATAACAATCCTTAAAGTAGAAGGTATTAAAAATGGTCTGACCCCCATATCTA
>CAIKWG010000024.1 GCA_903831045.1 uncultured archaeon
CAGACCAAAATATAGATGTAACTCTTCGTATGGGTTCATTCGGACAAGAAACAATAAAGGAATTATTTAAAGATAAAGAATTTGTAAAAGCATTAGGTTTTGGTATTGATAAAGCATTTGGTGAAAAAACATTTCAAGGACTTATGCCGATGATGCAAGTACAAATGTTTGAAGATGTTGTAAAATCAGCTATTAAAAGTGGACTCTCAAAAGAAGAAGCTAATAAATTAGCCGGAGATATTGTTAAGAAAAACTTTGGTATAAATTCTGATGATTTTGCTCGTAGTCAAACAACAAAAGATACATTAAAAGCAGTTTTCTTTGCTCCAAGATTCCGTGAAACAGTTATAAAATCTCTTTGGAATACCGGTAAGGCAGGTACAGATTTTGTATATCATTTAGGAGGATTACGAGGTAAAGTAGACCCCTCATTATCTAGGAATAGAAGATTGCTTCTTGGTATGATTCTTTCGTTTGGAGTTTATAATTATATAAATAAAAAATTGAATGGTAATTATATGTGGGATAATCCACAAAATCGTAAATTTGCTTTACGAGTTCCATTAGCAAATGGTGAGGTTATTTATGTAGAATTTATGCCATCTTATCTTGCTTTTGCTAGAAATATGATATCTGGTGGAATTGCAACAATACAAGGAGATTTTAAAACGGCTATACAACAATTTGGACAAGTATTTTCTATGCCACTTAAATTAGTATCAGACGTAATAGCTAACAGTGATTACTTTGGTAATCCTATCTATGATGATACTGATAGTGTTGGTGTAAAAACATTAAAAATTGCTAAGTATTTAGGACTTGGAGTAAATCATCCTTATGTAAAAGAATTTGTAAATCAAATACAGCAAAAAAAACCACTCTATCAATCTGTTATTACTGGACTGGAATTACCTTTAAAATTTAGTAATACTACTAAAGAAGAAGCTAACACGATATTTAATTATAAAGATATTCAAAAACAAGAACAAGCTGATGTTCTAACTCAAGCTCAAAAAGAATATAAAAGAATACAAAAATTACCGAATAGTGAAGCAGGGGTAGAAGCTAAAAAAATAGAACAAAGTAATCCAGAAGTATATAAAAAAATGGTAGATATTTTGGAAGCTGATAAAATGGGATTAAGCTCAAATGAAAAATATATAAAAATGCTTGGAGTAAAATATAGAGCTATGTATATTTATGATACTGCTATGAAAATGAAAACGAATGAAGAAAGAAATAAATGGTTAAATGATTTGATTGCAAAAAAAATAGCTACAAAAGACACTTTAGAAGCATTATCACAGTATAATAATTATAAAAATAAAAACAAATAATATGTCATACGTATCCGAACAACCGTTAACATCAGACCAATATGGTCTAATAGAATCATTAGATAATTTAGGGGTATCTGGAGCTGATCAAGCTATACAGAAAACTGGAGCAACTTCTTTTACTAATGGTACTTTTTTACTTAAATCAGTCTATGACCCAGCAAACGGAGCTAAACAAGTAGCATTTGCTTCTGACCTTTCTTCTTATGTCCCCTACACAGGAGGAACTTCAAACGTAGATTTAGGACTTCATAATTTTACAGTAGACACAAATACTCTTTTTGTAGATGCTACAAATCATAGAGTAGG
>CAIKWG010000025.1 GCA_903831045.1 uncultured archaeon
TGCTTCTATAAAAATAATGCCGTTTACTGAAAAAGACGATTGGAAGACAAATGATGACTATATTCGCAATAATGTCACACCTATTCTTAGAGATTTTAACCCAGCAACTTCAAAATTATTAGAATACGTCGCAGAGAATTATAAAGACACAATAACTTCTCAATCAAAACATAAATGTGAAGAAGGTGTAATAGTTTTATATATTGGTAATAGTGATTTAATCACAGACATTGAAACATACCAAAATTTTATCAATATGCTTGCCATGAATACAGGCAGAGAAGTTCATATTATTTCAGATAAAAAACTAGGTGGTGACGTAACTTTAAAAGTTACGCAAGAAGATCAAAAAATTAATTTTAGCTCACTAAAACCAGGCTCAGAGGTTATTATTTTGGAAGACAAAGTAATAAAAAAAATGACAAATAATGAATTAGAAACATATATGTTGTTACGCAGGTATTCGGATAGATTACATAATGAAAAAATTACAATTGTAACTCCAGAACTTTTAGATTACGACGAAGGTTCTCAGCAAGGTCTTATATCAAAAGTAGGTAATTTTTCTGTTTATTCTCCCCAGGAATATTTTGGTTTAACTGAAATATATAATACAGAATATTACAAAATCTTTTATGAAGTCACAGAAATAATAAGAAACAATATTCCAAGTCATGAAGTGTTTAGCCAACTAGATCATGAAATTGGTTTAGAGGGTAAAAGCAAAGTAATAAATACGATAGAAAATGATTTTCATGGAGGTGAGGATCCTAAAGTCATAGACCTAAGTAAGAAGGTTAAAATAATGATGGGTGAGACACAAGACTATATTAGTGACCTACCTCTGCTCCCGGGACATAGAGATCCAAATCCTAATAATTATAAAATCACACACGAGGGTGAGAAAATTTTGGTTAGTTTAGTTGATTGGGAAACATTCGGGTTATCAAGAAGAGGATATGAGGAAGGTAGGTTTATGGCATGTTTAGCGTTAGATGTTTTTAAACAAAATGATTATGCTAATTTTATTACCAATAATCTTACCAAAAAGGAACTGGTTTATTTTTGGAGAACAGTAGCTGCGCGTACGTTACACGAGATAGCGTCTGTGCTTCATGGTCTCTATGATGCACGAATCATACCAACGGTAAAAAATATTGACGAGGTTCAACAACAAAAACAACAACTTGTTGCAGCATTTACTCATATGGCTAACAAGGCATTAAATGAAATTAATATTATAACAAAGAAAAAATGAATTTTAAACACTTTAAAAAGAACAGGTCAATACTTAAATTCACTGGTATAGTTTCAAAAATTTACCACAAACAATTTAAGGGTAGTACATATGAATATGTTGTTCTTCCTGATGTAGCTAGAGTGATTGCTGTAACTGAAAAGAAAAAGGTAATTTTATTAAAAGAAAAGGTTTTTTCCTTTAATAAACCTTACTTTTCTCTACCCGGGGGAGCAGTTGAGGAAAATGAATCTCCTAAATTGGCAGCCCTAAGGGAGCTTGAGGAAGAAACTGGCTATACCTCTAATGATATTGAGTTATGGTTTTCTTGCAATTATTCTCAAACAATCATAAGTAATAAATATTTTTTTATAGCAAGAAATTGTAAAAAAAATGGGCTAATTAATTTAGACTTAAATGAAAAAATTAAAGTAGAGGAATTAAATTATGAAGATTTTTTAAATTCTGTTATAAAA
>CAIKWG010000026.1 GCA_903831045.1 uncultured archaeon
ACAGTTTTCATAGTTATTCCACTCAGGACAAATAGATATACCTAAACCCCCGTAATACTTATACTCATCAAAGTTAACAGAAAAACATACTCGTCTCATTCTCGACCATTTAGAGTATAATTTTGGGTTAGCTCTTACAACTATTTTTCCTTTTTTCCCTTTAGCCATTTTTCTCTCCTATAAATAAGTAGTGCAAGTAGAATATAATACTTATTTACATTTGTCAAGCTTTATTTTAAACATTTCTTGGCTAAACTACAATCCTTTTTGCTTTACTTAAACAATCATTAAATATTCGTTCACTTACTGCTTCTTCTGGGTCTAACTCATTTGGCAAGCTTAAATAATAAATTTTTAATGAACTATCCACGGTCAATAGCTGTCTACATGTTTTTATCTTTCTAACTTTATCAACATCACCATCTAAAGCTAACACAACTTCTTTTATAGTATGTTTCTTTAAATATTGATATAACTGCTTCTGTTGACTCCTCGACAAAGATTTACCTAACATAGGACAAGCTACAACAGAAGATTTTATACTGTCTGTAACTGAAATAGCATCAAATATACCTTCAACTAAGACAAGCGTTGAACTTGGTTTTAACCTGTTTAAATAGTAAATTACTTTAGTGTCAGAATGAGTTACATATTTTGGAGTATTACCCATTAAACCAGCTACAATAGATGTTTGAAAAGAATCAACTAACAAAGTTTCAGGATAATCATTTGGTAAGACTAAGACAGTCTCTTTATTCACTCCAGTAAAATATCTTAAATTATAGTCACTGATAATGTGGTTTTCATAAAAATACTTTCTCTTTGATAAGTAAATTTTAACCTCATTAGAAAGTAACGCAGATTCAGTCCAAGAAATATCTTGATATGTCTCTAAGTTTAAAAAAGTTAACCAAGAAAACTTACTTAAATCATTTAATAATTGAACTTTGTTACGTTTACTCTTGCTATCAAATATTACTGTTTCACATCTAAAACAAAAACCTATTCCAGTATGTATATGGTAATAAAGCTTTTTTGAATCTGAAGATACTTTACACCAAGGACACTGATAAATTCTATGATTACCAGAAACTTGATAATTTCCTAGACTAGAAGTATCAACTTCATAGTAAACATAACCAGAATGAGTTTTCCCTTGTCTAATGTAATTCATATTAAAATAATATCATTTAGCTACTAAATAAATTAGTCAAAAATAGTTATTTGCTCTTTTAATTTAGAAATTCTCTCTCTAGCTAAGTCACAGTATTCTTGTGAAATCTCTATTCCAATATAGTTCCGATTAAGTTTAATTGCAGCTAAAGCTGTTGTTCCACTACCCATAAATGGGTCTAAGACTATATCACCTTCGTTAGACCATGAATATATGTGGTCTTGGACTAATTGTAAAGGAAAAGTTGCAGAGTGTCCAGTCTTTAGAGGAGCTGTAACCGAAATTGTCCATAAATTATATCTTCTACCAAACTCTCCGATAGTTATTATTCTTTCTTCTCTTATTTTACCTGTGCCTCTTTTAGGTGGGCGACTCTTTATAGTACCTTGTTTTAATGTCTTCCTATCATTAATTGGATTAAATGTTATTGGGTCCCTATTCTTACTAAATATAAACA
>CAIKWG010000027.1 GCA_903831045.1 uncultured archaeon
ATCCAAAATCATAATCTAAACTATTAAATTGTTTTATAAATGATTTTTCATAGCTATCTAAAAAAACTTGAGACAATAAACTTTCAGAAATTATCTTGATAGATTCAAAAGAAAAATTTTCTAAACCATATTTATCAAATGAGCTTTTTAAATGTTTATTACTTTCATTGTATTTATGCTGTTTAAATCTTTGTTCAATATTCCAACTTTGACCAATATAAATTTTACCATTAATGTTATTGGTAATTTTATATATTCCTATCAAGATATTCCTCCCAAAAATTTATTCACATTTCTCTTAAACTGTTTAATGTTGTTATTTAACAAATCTTCTCTTGTTATCTTAACAAACTCATTTTTATAGTACTTATTTCTTATATCTTCTTTTAAAGATATGTTTTCACAATAAGCACATCCTTCTTCTACCCTAATAACTTTCAAAAAATCACCTCTTAGGCTTTCTTTAAAAAAATTAAAGAGTGGAGATTTTTCTTTCCTGAAAAGGTCTTTTGCTTTTTTACTAACCGCTAATGGCTTAGTCATCATAACACCTTCTACAAGAATATTTCTGTTGTCTCTCTTCATTTCACTTGTGTTTGGATAAATGGACTTTAAAACTTCAAAAACTTGCCCAGTTTCAAAAGAAGGCATGCCTTCTCCCATTTCTTCCAACAACAAACGTAATGTATAAGTTGCTTTACTCTCCATATTTATCTTTCCATTCTCATTATATTAATATTTCCCTTTCTTTAAAATCGTTTTTGTTCTGTTTAAATATTTTTATTGATCTACTTTCACCAAAAGTTAAACCTCCAAACTCATTTTTAGAAAATAATGAAACAAGATTATCTGTTCTCTTTGATTTTTTACCGTTCTCTTTTTTAGCGATAATTTTTCCATCTCCAAAAAGAACACTTTCTAATGCTTCAACTATAAGAGAACTTTCAATTTTAACTTCTTCTGTAATAACTTTATTTTTTCCATTCTCTAATGCTTTAACTATCTTAAAGAAATCTTCTTGATTTTCAAGTAAGAAATCTTGACCTAATAAATTAACCAAAACAGAAGCGTTTAATTGTTCTTCTGGAGCAGCAGGAGCAGCAGGCGCAGCGGGAATTTCTCCACCAGCAGGAACAGCAGGAATTTCCCCAGGAACAGGCACAGGAGCTTCACCAGTAGGTTGTATAGGAGGAAGTTCACCTCCGGTCATTCCTCCCATTCCTCCACCGGCCATTCCTGCCTCAGGAGCGGCTCCAGCTTTCTTCTGATCTTCCAATTCTTTATACAACATTATATCATTTATTTCTTTATCAGATAATCTTAAAATCTTCTTTAATATCCATTTTACTGGAAAAATATTTAATCCTATAATGGTACTTATTAAATTCATTCTTTGATTAATAAATTCCAAATCAGTAATTTCTTTAACATTAGAAGGAGGAGTTAATTCAATCTTAAATCCTTGCAAATCTTCTCTTTTATAGCCAGAGAAAAATAATTCAAGAGCAGCAATTTTATTTAAACTGTCTTCTATATGTCCTTGGATTCTTTCTACGAAACGAGCAAACTTTTGATCTACCATTGATAGACCACCATGAGAACGATCTCCATTTTGACCTAAATATTCAAGAGGAATGTTCATAGTCATTAAAATTTCTTCTTTGAAATATTTTAAATCGTCGATAGAGTTCATAGCTTGTCCACTTTGTAGCGTATCTATCTTAGTTCCAGTTGAACCTTCTCTTACAGGAATGAAAATATCTGAAGTTATAGAAAGAGCATTTGCCTTTCTATTGATTTTGCCACTATCATCTATAAATTGTTGTGTTCTATAGTTATCTCTAAATTTTTGTAGGAAACGTTTTGCTTCTACTGGACTTAATTGTCCTACGTCTACATAGAAAACTCTACGTTCAGGACTTCTACTTAATCTATAAACTATCATTATATCTTCAAGCAAAGAAAGACGTGTAAATGTTCTAACTCCTGAAGCAAGCAATGAACCACCATAAGGTTCAAATTCTTTATTATCAATTTTAAAATGTATTATTTGCCAAGGTTGTAGTCGATATATTTTTTCTCCAGCTTTTTTATTTGTTTTTTCGTCTTTGATCTCATCTTTATAGGTAAAATAAGCAAGTTTATCATTAAATTCTATGCGTTCTACTCTATCTGGCTCTAAATAACGAATTTTAACTATCTTTTTTGGCTTTTCATAACTATCTGGAATTACCTCATAAAAATTATCACCCATTTTTATAGTTTCATACACAGTAGACCATAGCCCTTTATTCATATTTAAACGATTATAGAACAAATCCTGAAGCTTTTCTTTAATATCTTCACTGTCTGAGTATACTTTTATTACATTACCTTCATCATTTTTCAAAGCAGCATCGTCAGATACAGTTTCTATAGCTCTGTGAATAAAAACCATCTTGTCCATTTCTTTATAAGTATCATAATTTTCTTTTCTAGATCTTAAAGTTTCACCTTCTTGACCCTCAAAGTAACCAATATTTGAAACATCTACAGAAGCATTACTTTCTATATCAAAATTTGGAACTAAATCCTTAATTTGCTTAATTGAAATTTCTTGTTTTAGTTCATCTGGTAATTGATTTGTTTTATTGACATCTTGCTGTATATTAGATGTCTGTTTTACTGTATAAATTACCTCTTTACCATTAATTAACATTAAGAACTCCTATAAATTAACTTTTCTTAAAATCTACCACTTCTCAAATCTTCTATTTTTTTTAAAACTTTGCTCATAACGTCCATGTTTTTATATCTTCTTTCAAGATTTTTATTGGTTTTCTTGCCTAATCTTTGTTTAAAACTCTTTTCTATGTCTCCACCACGAGCATAAATGGAAAATTTCTTGCTTAAAGCTCTGCTTAGATCAAAATCTTTGAATCTACTTCTTTTACTTTTATATTGTTTAGTTAAATATTTCATCTTTGTTTTCCTACAATCCAACTATATTGCTCTACAGAACATCCTAATTGCTTTTCAAGCTGCTCTTGTTCACTATCTCCAAAGCCATCTGCAATGAAGTTCCAACTATTATCTTTATCATTTTTTACAGTAAGCGGATCGTTAACAGAATAATCAATTAATTTACCATCTTCAGACACTAAAAATGATTGTCCTGAATTTATTGCTTTTTCTCTATTGTATAAAGCAATTGCCAGTGCCATTAAAGCATCATCATGTGCTGATTCAGTATGATCTGGCCTTCCATTGCCACTCCATATCCAAGTTCCCATCTGTGCATATAATCTTGAAGAATGTACTTTAAATTCTTCCCATAATTCATCAACATTAAACCAATCTATTAAATTATTTGTTATTAATTGTCTTGTTTGCTGTGTAGTTATCCAGCCAGTCATTATTGTAATGTTATTACGAGTAATTTTTTGTCTATAAACATTGTTATAAGGATCAGCACTATCACTATAAACACCGTTAAATACAGCTTCACCTATTCCGTTGCTTTCTATTACAACAAAACCTTGATTATAATAATTTGCTATCTTTTTAATAATACGTGATAATTCTGGAGTAGACACAAAACCAACATATTCTGCTGCTTGTTCATAATTTTCAGCATCAATTACCTGAATACTTGAACTATCCTTTCCAGAACCCTTGGAAATATCACATCCAAGTATATATCTATGCTTAGGTTTAGGTTCTGCCCATACCCAAAGACCTTTTATGCTATAAGAACTTAATTTGTCAGTAGAAATTGGATCTATTATTCTACTATTTACACGCTCCATTATCTCAGAACCAAATACAGAGTTACCCATAATAACGAAGTCATGCAAAATTTCTTGTCTAAAAAGAGTTTCTCCTAAACTATCACGCTGTGATTTAAGCCAAGCATTTTCTCTCCATTTGTTTTCAATTGAACTAAAAAACATCTTTAATTCTTTTCTTAATTTATTACTATAAAAATAATCTTTTTTTATATATTCTTGTATTTTAGAATTATATCCTTTATGTGGAAAAATTCCTTTAATATCTGGAACTTCATACCATTCTATCTCAAGTAATTTCTCATCTTCATTACTACCAGAAGATTTCATTTGTTGAACTTGCTCATAATAATATTTTCCAGCTCCACCAACACCTTGTGGAGTAGAAATAATAATAAGCGATCCACCAGTTCTTGTTAAAGTAGGTTGTGCTGATGCTACTATTTGATAAGCCATTGTTTCAGAACCATAGAAAGCAACCTCATCAAGAACTAATAATGATAAAGTAGAAGAACGTCCAGCATTAGGAGAACGAGCTTCTGATTTAATTTCTGAGTTATTAACAAAAACTAAGCTTGATTTATTTTCCGTTTTTAATTTTAAATTCAAAAAATTCGGAAGCATATCAAGAGTCAACTTTATTTTAGCAATAAAATCTTGTGCTGCCTTTAAATTTTTAGAAACAACAGCTATACTTTCAGAAGATCTAAATAATGATCTCCATAAACAATAAAATGATATAGCAGTAGAAATTCCACATTGCC
>CAIKWG010000028.1 GCA_903831045.1 uncultured archaeon
CCTGTTTTAGGATCTGTAGTAGTTTCTTTTCTTGTTGCAGGATCGTCATATTCTTTTATAAGAGTATCATAATTATTTATTGCTTTCTCTCTAGCTTCTGTGTTATTTATTCCATTTGTAGCAATATCAAAAGGCGTCATATCTTCTAAGGTATCCTTTAATTGAGTTGGTTCTTTTTTACTTAATTTTGAAATTTCTTCTAAGTCAGCCTTATCTACCCCCATACCATTTT
The DNA here is from genome assembly GCA_903831045.1 of uncultured archaeon. Lineage (GTDB taxonomy): Archaea > Nanobdellota > Nanobdellia > Pacearchaeales > GW2011-AR1 > GW2011-AR1. The sequence continues at coordinate 233 of CAIKWG010000028.1, forward strand.
CATCTGCTGCATCACTTCCAGGTATACTTGTAAGTTTTTCAGAATAATCTTCTCCTCTTTGTATTCTAGCTTTTTCGCTTTCTGCTTTAGTTATTGCATTTGATTTACCCACATTAGCAAAAGATTCTTCTGGAGTTTTACCTCTTGTTCTTGCCGCAATATCTCTGAATTTCATATCTATTGGTTTTTCATTTTCATTCGTAGTAGAAAACAAAGGATTTTCTTTTGTATATCCTTCTTTTGATATATCTCTTAATGCAGAATTTGCTGTCCAGCTTGAACTCCAGTCATGATTTCCTTTATTAAATTTCTTTCCCATTAGAGTATCTAAAGTCTCAGCAATAGCCCTTCCATATCCTGCCATTGGTCCTACTGGAGGGGTTTTCATTTGTTCAATTTGATTCTTCCATGTTTTACTAAGAGAACTACTAAAATCTTTATGAGTATCCCAATCTTTTGCAAGTTCATTTCCCCAGTATTCTAACGGAGTTTGATTAGTTATATTGTTTGCTTTTTTAAACTCATCAGAAAAAACTGGTTTCCCTTTTTCATCTGCAAGGAATTGTTGGCCGCTATCATTAGGTGGTTGTAACTTTAGTCCATATTTTTCAGCCAATTTAGCATTTGAATCTTTATATTCTACCTTAGGTTTTTCTGGAGTTCTAGAATACATTTCATTTGTACCAAATATCTGTTGTCCTCCCCATGTACTATCTACAACGTCTTGAACATAAGCTTTAGCTCTATCTTTAGCATCATTTACAGCTAAATTAAAATCCTTATCAGAAATTGTAGGTGGTAAAGAAACATTTCTTCCATTCATTTTAATCTGTGTATTTTTAGGTTTTTCTGCTCTAAAAGAATCTATAATTTGCATATATTGTTTCTCTTGATCTTGAGCTGAAGTATGTCCTACAATTTTAAGGTCATCTATTCTTTCTTTCATTTTTGCGAAAGAATCTTCTGTTATTGAAGAAGTTGGTCCTTTTGTTATTATAGATTGTATTGTTTTATATTTGGCTGGAGTAGGTTTTTCAATTGGTGTGGTCTTAGGAGTTTCTGGGGTTATATCGGAAGTCTTGACAGTTACATTTCTAACTGTTCCATCTCCATTTACTTTTGCAAGAGATAAATCTTTTCCCTCATCTGTAACTTTACTATCTACTACTTTCATCTGACTTCCTTTTGAATCAGTGATTACATCTCCTTTTTGAATATCTCCACCAGATGTTTCTAGTTTTTGAATATTATTTACAGTAAAAGAATCTACAGTCTTTGGTGTTTCCTCAATTGGTAATTGAGGTTGAACTGGGGTAGTTACTGCTTTTGCGGTACTTGCTACAGATTCTAAATTTTTAGGAGCGTTTGTTATTACTTTATTTTTTTGAACCATAGTTCCAGCCTGTCTTGATATATCTTTAACATTTTGTGTTTCTACTGCAGTTTTAATTGCACTTTGCATTGGAGATAAACCACTTGACTTATTCATATCAA
>CAIKWG010000029.1 GCA_903831045.1 uncultured archaeon
AAAATTAGACCAAGATGAAATAAAAAATTTAAGAGATTTAATAAATGATTTTATTAAAAAATATCAAGATATCAAACCAAATTCTTTGACTTTTAGTGTAGGATACACAACAGCAAATCATTTTTTAGCATCAACTGATTATAGTTTTTCTCTATGGAGGTTGCGTTTGACTACCGGTATAACGTACATAGCTCCAATTGAGGTTGGAGTAAAAGCTGGAATAGGAATAACATTCTGATGATTAGAAATTTTGAAGAAATGATAGAAAGATTTCCAGCCGATTTGGTTAGAAGCTTAAAAAAGACAGAACAAAACCCAGAATGGCATCCTGAAGGAAATGTCTATAATCATATAAAGATAGTTTTTGATAAATTAAAAGACAATGATTTAAAAATAGCAGCTTTGTTTCATGATTTAGGTAAAATAGATACAGCTAAGAAGAATAAAGAAGGAAAATGGACAGCTCCGGGGCATGATAAATTTGCAGTAGATTATATTCAGGAATATAAACAATTGTTTCCAGAAGCAAAGAATTGGGATAAAATAAGAACAGTTTGCGCCAATCATATGATAGCTCATTATTATAATGATGGAGAATTAAAGAAAACAAAAGCAGAGGCATTTGAAAAAACACCTTACTTTGAAGATATATTAACTTTTGCAGCAGCAGACGGATATAACGGTAAGGGGTAAAGGTAATTTATATGACAACATTTGAATGGTTATCTTTGATACCAATAGCGTTAGGTTTGATAGGCACTATTATAGCTTTAATGGGATGGATTATGAAATTAAATAAAAAAATAGACAAGATGTTTGATGCAATTAATAAGGTAGCATTGGATGTAAGCGATATACATGCAATACAGGGAAGTTTGATCTTATCACAAAAAACTGCACTTGAAGCTTTAACTGGTAATATAAACGGTAACGTTGAAAAAGCAATGAAATGCTTAGATAATGCAGAGGAAAGCTATAATGTAGCAATAAAAAGGAATATGACGCATACGTGCGATTAAATAAAAAAGACCGGAATTTCCGGTCTTTTTTAATAACTGCATCAATTATACAAAATATTTATTATGATGCAGTTAGAGTAAAAGTAATGGTATCTGTATATGTTCCAGCTTCTATCCATTCACTTCCAGCTCCTGCTGTAGTAACATCGCTATAAGTAATTTTTAAATCATAAGATACTCCTGCTTTAGGTGTTTTCCTACTAAACATGTATATGTATCCAGATGTTGGGGTTAGCTTTGTGCTTCCATTGTATAGAGCAAGCGTATAAGGCCAAGTAGTAGTAACTTCAGGTGTAGTTAAAACAAATGAATTTGGTGAAGTAAATGCTATAGTGTAACTTGTTTTATAATTACTTTTAATTAAGAAAGATGATAAAAGACCATCTGTTGCACCGACTGTGTTAAATGTATACGAAGTTGCTGATGGAACAACGTCAAGAACAGTAGAAACTGTTCCAGATAAAGCTAGTGTACCAGAAGTAGCAGCAAATACACCAAATGTCAATAAAAAAACCATTAGTAAACTTAGAAAAACTTTTTTCATTATATCTCCTTTTATAAAAAAATCTATACTTAATATACAAAATTTTTACAACTTTGTCAAGTATAGATTTATTTTTAATTATAATTAACTTTACTTATTCAAAAATAAACTTTCCTAAAAGTTTCAAATAAACTTCTGGGAGATCAATTTCTTTTTCCTCAAGCTTTAAGCAATCTGATTCTGAAAGCTTAGGATAAGAAAGTTCAACTTCAGTAAGAAGAACTTCATTTAGATCCTTAAGAAAATCTTGCATGTTTTCTTTCTTAACGCTAAATTCACCCT
>CAIKWG010000030.1 GCA_903831045.1 uncultured archaeon
ACGTGAGGGAGGGTTATATATTTTAAAGGATACAAACAATTAAAAAAGAAAAGAACGTCTTTTTTTCATGAAAGGAGAATTAGATGATATTTTTGAATCTTTTGACAAAAAAAGGATCTTTAAAGATAAAAGTTTGCTGCAAATTAATTATAAACCAGAAAAAATAATTCATAGATCAGAGCAAATTAAACAAATTGCATCTATTCTTGCACCTGTTCTAAGGGGAGAAAAGACTTCAAATCTCTTCTTATATGGAAAAACTGGTACTGGAAAGACATTATCTGCAATGTATGTAAAAGATGAATTATATAAAAGATTTGATAAATCTTCAGATTTTGAATTAAGAATAGAATATCTCAATTGTAAATTAAAAAAAGTATCAGACACAGAATATAGAATTCTTGCTGAATTAATTAAAAAGTTAGGGGGAGAAGTTCCTTCAACTGGATTACCTACTCAAGCAGTATATACTCAATTTATTGAGATGATTGATACAAAGAAACAGCTTGTAGTCTTAATTTTAGATGAAATTGATCAAACTGTAAAAAAAATTAATGAGGGATTTTTATATAATTTAACAAGATTAAATTCAGAACTTGTAAGATCTCAAATTATTTTAGTGGGAATTTCAAATAATCTTACTTTCTTGGATGAAATTGATCCTAGAGTGAAAAGTAGTTTGAGTGAAGAGGAGATAGTTTTTCCTCCATATAATGCTTTACAAATTCAGGATATTTTAATGGAAAGATCAGAAGAAGCTTTCCAAAAGGGGATCTTAGAAGATGGAGTTGTATCCAAATGTGCTGCCTATGCTGCAAGAGAACATGGAGATGCAAGAAGAGCATTGGATCTTCTAAGAGTTGCAGGAGAATTGGCAGAAAGGGCTGGAAGTGGAAAGGTTTGTTTAAAACATATAGATGAAGCAAATAATAAAATTGAAAGAGACAAAATTTTAGATACAATTGCCTCAGAACCTAAACAATTTCAATTAGTTCTCTATTCAATTATTCAACTTGCAGAAACAAGAAAAGGAGATCCTTTCTTTACGGGAGATGTGTATAATTTTTATGATAATTTGTGCAAAAAGGAAAAAATAGAAATTTTAACTCAAAGAAGGGTTGGAGATATTATTCAAGAATTTGATATGCTGGGAATTATTAATGTTCGTGTCATCTCAAAAGGTCGAGGGGGAAGAATGAGAGAAATTAAACTTGCAATATCTAATAATATTTTAGATAAAGCAAAAGAAATTGTAGAGGATTCGTTGGATTATATATGATATTAAATTGTAGGAATTACCATGTCAAAGCAGGAATTATTAAACTTTTGTTCAGAAGAAAATATTTTATTAGACAACAGTCTATCTGATTTTTTTGGAACTTTTGAAAATTTCAATTTAGTAATTGCTTTCTTAAAAAAAATTAAAGATTTTAGTGGAAAAAGGTTTATTTCTTCTTCTCTTCTCTATTCCCTAAGAGGAAAGATTATTCCCTTTTTGAAAACTTTTCCAGAAGAGGATAAAATTCTTATTCAAAAAATTCAGGATAAATTTAATCTTTCTGATAAAAAAGAAGAAAAAGTTGATAAAATTAAAGAGATTAAACAAAAAGAATCAATTATAAAAATTTTAAGTTCTTATTCTCTTGGAGGGAAAGTATTTGAAGTTAAAGATTTCCTTTTATTTTTTAAGGAGAGATATAATGATTTTAAAACAGTTTTGCAACATAATCCAGAATTAGAAAATTTAATTGCAATAAATAGAATTACTAAAGATAAGCAAAAATTGTCTCTCATTGGAATGATTTATAGTAAAAGCACGACAAAAAATAAAAATATTGTTTTGGAGGTTGAGGATTTGACTGGAATTATTAAAATTATTATAAGCAAGGATAAAGAAGAACTTTATACCAAAGCAGATAATCTTCCTCTTGATTCAGTTGTTGGAATAAAAGGATTTGGTAATAGGGATGTTCTTTTTGCAAATGATATAATCCTTCCTGAAGCAAGATTGGAAGGAGGTAGAAAAAAATCTTCTGAGGAAGAGTATGTTCTTTTTATTGGTGATTTACATTATGGAAGTAAAAATTTTATTGAAAAGGATTTTTTGAAATTTATTGAATATTTGAATGGAAACTTGCCAAATACTCCTGAGGTGGAGAAGATAAAATATCTTTTTATTATTGGTGATTTAATAACTGGAGTTGGAAATTATCCAGATCAAGAGAAAGATTTACTTTTTATAGATCTTGAAGAACAATTTTCAAAAGTTGCAGAACTTTTATCTAAAATACGAAAAGATATTAAGATTATACTTAGCCCGGGAAATCATGATGGAGTCAGGCTTATGGAACCCCAGCCTATTCTTAATGAGAAATTTGCTTGGCCATTGTATAACTTAGAAAATTTAATAATAACTGAAAATCCCTGTCTTGTTAATATTGGTTCTTCTGATGATTTTGAAGGATTTAATGTTCTAACCTATCATGGTTTCTCTTTTCCTCATTATGCTAATACTGCTCCTTCTCTTATGACTGAAAAAACAATGAATTCTCCAGAAAAAATTATGAAATATCTTCTTAATTATAGACATCTTGCTCCAACACATGGATCTGTGCAGTATTTTCCATTAGGTAAGGATCCTCACTTTATTTCAAAAGTTCCAGATATTTTTGTGTCAGGGCATACTCATAAAAGTGGAATAGCCTATCATAATGATATTTTGATAATTTCTGTATCTAGCTGGGAATCTATTACTCCCTATCAGGAAAAATTTGGAAATAAACCAGATCATTGTAAAGTTCCTATTTTTAATTTGAGTACACGTGCAATTAAGATTTTAGATTTTGAAACAGTTGAAGGAGAAAAAAATGAAGATAGGAATTGATTTGGATGATGTAGTTTTTGAATTTGCAAGAGAACTATTAATTGAATATAATTTTCATCATGGAACACATTTTACCTTTGAGGATATTTTTTCTTATTATTTCTCGGAAGTTTTAAAAATTGCTCCTGAAGAAGTTGTTTCTTTCATGAATTCTATTTTTACAGAAGAGAAGGTAACAAACTTGCCTTTGTGTGATTTTGCAAGAGAGTCTATTAATAATCTTGCAGAAAAACATGAAATCTATTTTATTACCTCTAGAAGGTATAACCAAGAAGGAACTAGAGAAAGTTTAGAAAAACATTTTTCTAGTCTTAATTTTGGCTTAATCTTTTCTTCTAATCCCTATGTTGGAAGTAAAGGAAAAACCAAAGGAGAAATATGTCTTGAACAGGGTATTGATTTTATGATTGAAGATAGTAAAGAGCATGGGGAAGATTGTGCAAGTAAGGGTATTAAGACTTTGTTAATTCATAAACCCTGGAATATTCAAGCAAATCATGAAAACCTTATTAGAGTAAATAATTGGAAAGAGATTGTAAATATCATAGAGGAAAAAAATGAACACTGAAAGTTATTTTAAGAATTTAAAGGAACAAGTTGAAGAAGTTTATGTTTTGGCAAATGCAGCCAGAGCCAAGGGATATGATCCGGTTGATGAAGTTGAGATTCCTCTGGCAATGAGTATGGCGGAAAAAGTTGTAGGTCTTATTTCTACAATTTATCCTCAAATGATGAATAGTCAAATTGCACCTCGTATTTTAGAATTAGAGCAGCAATACGGAAAATTGGATCCAACAGTTGTTTTTAAAATTGCAGAAGAAGTTAGTGATCAAAAATTTTGTACTTTCACATCTGTGCTTGAATCTATTGATGCTGGAATTAGAGTAGGATTTGCTTATATTACTCTTGGAGTTGTTTCCTCTCCAATTGAGGGATATACTGGTTTGGACAGGGGAAAAACAAGAGATGGAAATGATTATCTTATTGCTAACTTTTCTGGTCCAATTCGTTCTGCTGGAACAACCGCTTCATGTATTGTATTAATGTTAATTGATTTTTTAAGAGAGAAATTTGGATTTGCAAAGTATGATTCAACTGAGGAAGAGGCACGTCGTATGTATACAGAACTTTCTGACTTTCATGAAAGAATTGCAAATCTTCAATATATGCCTACAGAGGAAGAGACAATTTTTCTTGCAAAGCACTTACCTTTTCAGGTATCTGGAGAACCTTCTGAAAAATTAGAAGTTTCAAATTATAAAAATTTATCAAGAATTAGTACAAATTTTCTTCGTAGTGGATTTTGTTTAGTTCTTGGTGAGGGACTTGCTCAAAAAGCTGCAAAAGGATTTAGATTATATAATATGGCTAGAAAGAATGGAATTCAGGCAACTGGATTTGATTTTCTTGAAGAATATAATAAAATACATGAGAAGAGAACTATGGGTAAAGATAAAGCAAAGGGTCCTCCAACGTATATTAAAGACTTAGTAGCTGGAAGGCCGGTCTTTGGTCATCCTGCTCGTTCTGGGGGATTTAGGTTTAGATATGGTAGAGGAAGGAACTCTGGTTTCAGTGCAGTGTGTTTGCATCCTGCAACCATGGAGATGACAGATAGATTTCTTGCAATTGGAACTCAATTGAAAGTTGAAAAACCAACAAAAGGATGTGTTGTAACGGTTTGTGATAAAATAGATGGGCCTATAGTAAAATTAACCAATGGAAGTGTTAGGAAAGTTACAGAAAGAGAAGAAGCAAAAAAACTTTATTCTAATGTTGAAGAAATTATTTATCTAGGAGACATTTTATTCCCCTTTTCGGATTTATTAAATAGAAATGCAACTTTAATCAAACCAGGATATGTTGAAGAATGGTGGTATTTAGAACTAAAAGCTAAAGATGCAGAGTTTGCTAAAACAATTGATCCTTTTAATGTAGAATTTGAAAAAGCAGTTGAAATTAGTGAAAGATTTTCTCTTCCTCTTCATCCAAGATATATCTATTACTGGAAAGAAATTTCTAAGGAATCTTTTATTAATCTTTTAGAATGGATAAATTCTGGATTGTACGAAGGAAAAATCATTCTTCCTTATACAAGGAAGGATAAAGAGGCTTTTGTCGAGGGAAAAAGAGCTCTTGAATTATTGGGAATACCTCATGAAGTTACCACTGAAAATGTTGTGATGACTTCTTTTGAAAGTGAAGTGCTTTTCCAAAACCTAGGAATTAATCTTCTGAATAGAGAAAAAGAATTTTCATTAAAGGATTTTTTTAAACTGGATTCTTTTATTGATAAAAACGATATGCTTGAAATTATTAATTCTCTATCTAAAATAGAAATTAAAGATAAGTCTGGAGAATTTATCGGTTCTCGTATGGGTAGACCTGAAAAAGCAAAGCTTCGTAAATTAATAGGAAGTCCAAATGTTCTTTTTTCTGTTGGTAGTCAGGGAGGGAGATTAAGAAGTGTGCAATCCGCTCTTGAAATTGGAAAAATTATGAGTCAGTTTCCTCTTTATTATTGTCCTTCTTGCAAAAAAGAAACTATCTATAGAAGATGTGAAAGCTGTGATGGAAAAACTGAAAGAAGATATTATTTTTATGATTTAAAAGAAAAAACTGCCTTTGAAAAATTTGAAGGTTCAGAAAAAAAAGGAACGCCTTATATGTATAAAGAATTGGATATAATCGAACTTTATAACCGATGCAGAGAAAAATTAAAAATGACTAAAGATGAAATGCCTTCTTTGATTAAGGGTGTGAGAGGAGTAAGCTCTGATGAAAAAGCTCTGGAACATTTGTGTAAGGGAATTTTGAGAGCAAAATATGATTTACAGGTTAACAAAGACGGAACAATTCGTATGGATGCAACTGAATTACCTCTTGTTGCATTTAAACCAAAAGAAATTGGAACAAGTGTAGAAAAATTAATTTCTATGGGATATGACTTGGATGTTTATGGTAATCCTTTGACTAGTGATGAACAAATTGTAGAAATTATGCCTCATGATGTTTTAATTCCAAGTGCAATAGAAACTCCAGATGAAAGAGGAGAGGATGTTTTTCTTAAGGTTTGCAATTTTATGGATGACCTTCTTGAAAAATTCTATGGATTAAATCGTTTTTATAACATAAAATCTAAAGAAGATTTAATTGGACAGTTGGGGGTGTGCATGGCTCCACATAATTGTGCGGGAGTTGTTTGTAGATTCATTGGATTTTCTAAAACTTTAGGATTGATGGCTTCTCCATATATGCATGCGGCAATTAGACGTGATTGTGATGGAGATGAGGCTGCAATTATGCTTCTTGGAGACGTGTTACTTAATTTTTCTAGAAAATATTTACCAAGTCATAGGGGTGGAACTCAGGATGCACCTCTTGTTCTAAATGCTAAGATTGATGCAGGAGAAGTAGATGATCAAATTTTAGATTTTGAATTTGTTTTTGAATATCCTTTGGATCTTTATAAAAAAGCAGAACAAAGATTGCATTCTTCTGAAGTTAGCGTGTATAATGTTAAGAAAATTTTGAAAGAGGGAAAAGATCCTTTTCATGGTGCAGGATTCACACATGATACAAATGATTTTAATGATGGAGTTGTTTGTTCTTCTTACAAGCTTTTAGGTTCAATGCAGGAAAAAGTAAATCATCAAATGGCTCTGGTAGAAAGAATAAGAGCTGTCGATACATCTGATACTGCTAGATTGATTATTGAGAGACATTTTATTAGAGATATGAGAGGTAATCTTAGAAATTTTTCTGTTCAGAGTTTTAGATGTGTTGCTTGTAATGAAATTGCAAGAAGAATTCCTCTTGCTGGTGTTTGTCCTGCATGTGGTGGAAAATTAATCTTTACAATTCATGAAGGTGGAATTAAAAAATATTTAGACCCTGCACTGGAATTATCCAAGAAATATAATTTATCTCCCTATCTAAAGCAAACATTAGAATTGGTAAAGGGATATATTGATTCTATTTTTGGAAAAGAGAGAGAGAAACAGGAAAGTATTGATAAGTGGTTTTAAAATCATGGTCGAAAAAAATAATTTTCTTGAGATAACAAAAGCTAGAAATGGGCAGGGGTTATTCTTAAAAAAAGATATAAATTTAAATCAAAAAATTTTGAGATTAGAAGGGGATTATTTTGAGGTTGAGATTGAACCAACTTTAAGTGAAGAAGTAATTGCTAATTCTGTTAGATATAATAAAGATATTTATCTTGATACAACAAAAAGCTATTCTAAATATTTAAATCATTCTTGTATGCCTAATTCTTATATTTTAAAAGAAGGAGAACATCTATTCCTAGTAGCATTAGATAAAATTAATTCTGGAGAAGAATTAACAATTGATTATTCTACTATAATTGCCTTGGATGACTTCTGGAAAATGGATTGTAATTGTGGAGAAATTAATTGCAGGCATAAAATAGGAAACTGGACAACGTTACCCAAGGATATTTTTAAAAAATATACTGATAGAAGAATGATTCCAGAGTATATTCTAGAAATTTAAAATAGATATAAAATAATTGTTGGAATTAGCAAGCATCCCATCATGTTTGTTCTTTTTGTTCCGGTGTTAATGCAATAGATTCCAGTAAATGTAGAAATAACTAAGATTAACAATCCAATAAATCCAGAAATGATTATCGTAAGAATTACCAAAAGGATAATTGTCGCAAGGGAAATTTTTGTGTAATCTATTTTGTTTATTCTATTTGCAAAGAATTTGGCTAAAATCTTAGAGAGATAGTAGGCAATGATTCCAGAGATAAGAGTTATAATTAAAATTAATATTAATTCTTTCAATTCTACCTGTCCTAGAATATTTTGAATTGCAACTGCTACTCCTGTTCTTCCTTTTGAAATTGAATAAATTGAGATAAATGAAAAACCCATCACTAAAAGGTTTGTTAATCCTAAAAGAAATAGGAAATCTTTTCTTTCTGTTCTTGCAATTGTATTGCCTAGAACTGTTGCTTGACTGCTTCCCAATCCTGGTAAAAATCCACAGAGAGGAGATGCAATTAAAGAGCCTAAAATTGGTTTGAAATATTTTGGTTTCGCTTCGGTAAATTCCTGCTGAGGGATTTTAACTTTATTTTTTATGCTTAATATTAAAGAAGAACTACCGAATAATCCTGAAAGAAGAGGGAGAAGAGGTTCTTTCAGTTCCATGTTTAGAATAATTGTTCCGAGTATTCCTGTTATTGCAATGACTATCGCAGCTGGAATCTTTTCTTTTTCTGTAAGAATTAAAATTAAAACAACTCCTATTAATATATAAGGAATTGCTTTTCCAATGAACTCATAGATTGGGGGAACAGCCCAGAGAAGAAGAGGTGTTATTACTATTAATAGAAAAACTCCAATGAAACATCCTTTTGTACTAAGTAAAACTGCTTCGTAGCCCTTCCCCTGTTTGAGTAATTCATGACCAGGAAGTGCAGATAAACTTGTATCTTCGTTTGGGCATCCTAGAAAGATTGATGGAATAAAATCTAGGAAGGTGTGAGTAATTGCCATGGCTGTTATAAAGATTACAAAATAAATTGGAAAACTTGTGGCACTTGTGGCTGCAATTGAAACTACTGCAACTCCAATAAGATTGATGTGCAAACCGGGGGTTAAACCAGAAATTGTTCCTGCAAGAATTCCTAAAAACAGAAATAAAATCATTTCTATAATCATTCTATTTTAATGAATTTGAATATTATATTTTTTAGGGTAATCATAGGATAGTCTTCTTTTATAGAAATGTTTAATAATCTTCAAAATTTCTGTTTGTAATGGTTAAAAAAGCAGTTACTAATTCAAAATTAAGCGTAGATGAAAGAATGGAGTTGATTAAAAGAAACACTCTAGAAATAGTAAGTGAAGAAGAGCTTTTAAATCTATTAAAAAAGAAAAAAGAAATTTCTGTTTATTGTGGTTATGAACCAAACGGTCCGATGCATCTCGGACATTTTGTTACAATCTTGAAGTTGATGGATTTGGATAAAGCCGGAATTAAAGTTAAGATCTTATTAGCAGATGTTCATGCTTTACTTAATCGTAAAGGTTCGAAGGAAGATATTGCTAAAGAAGTAAATAACTGGAAAAAAACCATTAAAGCAGTCGGATTTGATAATGCTGAAATTGTTTTAGGAAGTGATTTTCAATTTAAAGAAAAATATCAAATGGACGTTATGTTATTAGCGCAAAATTCAACAATTCAGAGAGGATTAAGAAGTATGCAAGAAATTGCTCGTGATGTTGAGAATGCAACTATCTCTCAATTATGGTATCCTTTAATGCAAGTTGCAGATATTAAACATCTTGGAGTTGATATTGCTCTTGGAGGAATGGAGCAAAGAAAGGTTCACATGATTGGAAAAGATATGTCTAAAGTTATGAATTATGATTTTGTTGCTTTGCACACCCCATTAATTACTTCGTTAAAAGGTCCTGGGCAAAAAATGTCCAAATCTCTTCCTGGTTCTGGAATTAGTATCACGGATAGTTATGATGAAATTAAAAAAACAATTAATGGGGCTTATTGTCCAGAAGGAGATATTACAGAAAATCCTCTTTTGCAAATCATGAAATTAATTATTTTTCCTAAATTTGAAAAAGTAGAAATTAAAAGGTCAGATAAATTTGGTGGAAATTTATCTTTTGGTAATTATTCTGAACTTGAAAAAATATATTCTGAAAAGAAATTGCATCCAATGGATTTGAAAGCATGTGCAACAGAATATTTAGAGAAGATAATTGCACCTATTAGAAAAAATTATGAGAAGTAATTTTATTTTGTTTTAAATTCTACAACGTCTAAATCTTTCAGTTGATGATTCAATCCTACAATCTGTCCTCCGAACTTTGATGAGGGCCCCCATATTTTTGTTTCCTTAATTTTTTGAGAGAATCCCTTAAGTATTTTTTCTGCAGCATCTTTTACTGTAGAACGCGGTTTCATTATCATTGCTCTATTTGATTTTTCTTTTCCTGGTTCTTTGGTAAAAATTCTCAAAACCTTAAAACTATTGAATATCTTTTCTTTTAATTCTTCAATTCCATTTTCTTCCCATTCTGTAATGGTTGAAATTAAAACAAAATTATATTTTTTACTTTGAAGGGTTGCAGCAATCTTTCTTCTTTGGGTTTCTTCGAGTAAATCAGTTTTGTTAAAACAAATTATCTTCTTACCAGAGGCATAGGGTAACATGTTTTCTATTTCTTTTATTTCTGAAAGTTCATTAACTAGAATTATTAGCGTATCTGTTGTGTGTACAATTCCTTTATCAAAATTTTCTCCATCTATTGCGGGAATTTCTACTACCTGTATTTGGGTTCCATTATGTTCCAAAATTCCAACTTGAGGTTCGGTTGTAGTAAATCTATTTCCTGATATCCTTGGAGAGGCATTTGTTAATATTTTTAGCAACGATGATTTACCAGAGTTTGTTTTTCCAACAATTACCACCTGCATGTCTCCTTTTTTTAAGCCAAGTTGTTTGGATTTTCCAGCTTTCTTTCTTTTTTCAACATCTCCTTCAAGTCTTTTTTTTCTTGTTCTAAGATTTGCCAAAAGATTTTCAGAAGACTTATGTTTTGGAGCTACCTTTAGCATGACATCTAATGCGGCTATTTGACTCTCGGGTGTTTTTGCTTCAAGATATTCTTTCTCTGCTTTTGCATATTCTGGGGAAGCATTAACTGGCATATAATTTTAAAACTCCTGTGACTTAAAAATTTAATGAAGATTAAGGAAAATCTCTCTAAACAGGAATTAGTGCAGAAAATCATTGAAAAGAAGGAATTTTCGGATCTTCCTATTGAGGATGTGAAAAAAGTATTGATTTTTTTTGATAAACCTCACAGGACTAATGAGGAAAAAATTAAACTTTCTAGAGATTTGCTCAGGAAAATGTACAGTGTTTTCGCTTCGGATAAAATTTTAACTAAAAAAAATGAGTCTACAGAATGGTTCCTAAAAAAGCATATTTCTACAAAAGAAAGATTTGAAGATTATAAGAAAATTTATGGTAGAATTTTTCAAGGATTTGAAAAAGAGAAAATTAGTGTTATTGACCTGGGAGCAGGGATTAATGGTTTGAGTTATAAATTTCTTCCAAAAAAAACAAACTATATTGGCGTGGAAGCAGTTGGTCAACTTGTTGACCTTATGAAGGATTATTTCAAAAAAGAAAAGATTAATGGAAAAGCAATTCATGAAAGCTTGTTTAACTTGGATGAAATAAAAAAGATTATTTCCAATGTCAAGGATAAGAAAATAATCTTCCTGTTCAAAGTTTTGGATAGCTTGGAAATGTTGGAGAGAGATTATTCTAAGAAAATTCTTCTTGAACTAACTCCTCGAGTAGATGAAATTGTTATTAGTTTTGCTACTAGAAGCCTGGTTAGAAGAGAAAAGTTCAGAGCAAATAGAAATTGGCTAGTAAGTTTTATTGGTGAAAATTTCAAAATTCTTGACGATTTTGATTATGGTTCAGAGAGATATATCCGTTTTAGTAAGAAGTAAGATTTAAATTCTAAAAATCACATATTTATCCATGGTAAAAAAGCCAGACTTAAGTCCAGAGTGGGAAGAAGAGGTAAATGTTTCTCCTAGGACACTTGAATTAAAGAAAAAACAGGTAGAATTTGAAAAGAAAAAAGCAAGTGGAGATTTTGATTTAGAGATTAGTGAGCCTGCAAAAATGAGAGAATATCATTTTTTTAAATGGGTGACCATTGGACTTGTTGTTGCGGGTTTGATCTTGCTTGTTTTGGCTTTTGACCTTTTATAAAAATCTTTATATATCTTCTTTGGGATATTGAATAATGAAAAATGAGTTTAAGAGAGTTGTTTTGAAAAATGGATTTACTATTCTTTTTGAAAAAAGAGATTTGCCCTTAGTAAGTGTTGCCTTTGCTGTTAAGGCTGGGGGAATAAATGAAAAAACTGAAGAGAAGGGAATTTCTCATTATATCGAACACATGCTTTACAAGGGAACCTCTAAAAGGAATGTAAAACAAATTTCTGAAGAAATTGAGCGTAGGGGTGGTGAATTAAACGGTTTTACTTCCGAAGAAATTGTTGCTTATTGGTGCAAGATCCCATCTAAGCATATTGATGTTGCTCTAGACGTTTTGGGGGATATGGTCCTTGATCCTTTATTTGATGAAAAAGAATTAGAAAAAGAGAGAAAAGTTATTTTTGAGGAAATTAAAATGTATAAGGATAATCCAAGATTACATGTTTTTGATGAAATTCATTCATGTCTCTATGGCGGAACTCTAGCAATGCCTCTTGCTGGTACTAAAGAAACTATGAATTCAATTACTAAACATAAAATTGTTGAAAAATTTAAGGAACTTTATACTCCAAATAATATGGTTCTTTGTGTTGTTGGTGATGCAAAGATGAAAACTTTAGTAGATTATGCTGAAAAACATTTTGGAAAGGAAAAAGGAAAAGTTCCAGAAATTAAATTTGACAGAAAAAATCAAATTAAAACAGAAGAAAGAAAGGGTATTGATCAAGCAAACATGGTTTTTGCTTTTCATGCTCCAAATGGTTCAGATGATCTATCCTATGCTTCCGTATGTCTAATTAATTTAATGGCCGGTGGAATGTCTTCAAGACTTTTTAGTGAGATAAGAGAAAAAAGAAATTTGGCCTATTCTGTTAAGGGAGAGGCAGAGATTGGTAAGAGATTTTCCTATTGCTCTATATATATAGGTACTATGAAAGAAAATACTGAGCAGGTGCATAAATTGATATTAGAAGAATTTGAGCAAGTTTCCAAGACTCTTACTTCTGAAGAATTGGAATCAGTGAAAGAACAGATTGTTGGAAATTATGATATTTCACTTGAAGACTCTAGAGCACAGATGGTCAATCTTCTTGCTGCTGAGCTTGAAGGAGATGCTTCACGAGTTTATGACTTTGAAAAAAAAGTTAGGAAGGTTAAACTTGAAGATGTAAAGAAATTTGCTAAGAAAGTTGCTGAGGGAGATTATAGTTTATTTTCTCTGGTTCCTAAGGATTAATTTTTCTTAAATTCTCTTTCGCAAATTTCTCTAAACTCAGAAGCTCGTTTTCCTAGAAATTTTTTTAATTCATCTTCTGATGCGCTTAATACATTTCTAATTGTTTTAAACTCCTTTAGGAGTTCCTCTGATTTTTTTGGCCCTACATTTGGAAATCCTTCTAGTATAAAACTCAGTCTTTCATCAGGACTTAGATTTCTTTTTGATACATTAAATGACATTGGAGTTTCTTTTTTATTCCAAAGAATTTTTAGATAGGTTGCTGTTTCTTCTTGATCTTTTGTGAAGATAACTGGAACTTTAAATTTAAGAGTTATTGTTAAAAGGAAACCTCTGATAGCATTTGGATTTATTCCAATTCTTTCTAATTCCTCTTGTGAGCCTTCTATTAAAAGGAGCTGTTGAGGATATTGAGACATTTCTTCTAATTGCTTGAATAACCTTTTGTTTATCATTGAGTTCACAAAATCTGAAATTGTTTTTCTTTCAATGGCAGTGTTATTGATAATATAGTCGGCTACTTTTAATTGTTGAAATTCTATTGGAATTTCCATTTTTATTAATTCTGATGGAACCAAAGAATTGCGTTCTCTGTTATCCACGATTATCTTAGAGATATTCTTATTTTTTTCTTCCTGTGAAGAAGAAATTATTTTTTTTTGAGAAGGTTTGTGAAAAATATCACTAATCTGCTTTTGATGTATCACTTTCATTTTTTCTTACTCCGTGAGCAACGCTTTCATTTAATCCATGTAAAGAGATTTCCATAAAATCTGCTTTGCCTATTATTTTTTCCATTTCATCCGCTCCCATGTAGGTCATTCCAGAAGCCAATCCCCCAAGGAATTTTTTTACTACCTTCTCTACTGGTCCTTGACATTCAACCAGTGTCTTTGCTCCTTCGATGCTTATTACCTCTTTCTTTTCTCCTTTGTCTAGGTTCATTTTTTTAATTGTTGCATCATAACTTGCCATTCCTCTGTAAACTTTAAAATATTTTTTTCCTTTTTTTATTATCTCTCCGGGAGTTTCTAGGCATCCTGCAAAAATTCCTCCAGACATAACAGTGTTAGCACCAGCTCCTAATGCCTTTACGAGATCTCCAGGATATCTTATGCCTCCGTCAGCACATATTGGTATTCTTCCTTGAGTTGCTTCATAGGAATCCATTATAGCTGTAATGTGAGGCACTCCTGCTCCAGTCATTACTCTTGTTGTGCACATTGATCCTGGTCCAATTCCAACTTTAATTGCATCTGCACCTTTGCTTAGAAAATATTCTGCTGCATCTTTTGTAGCAATATTTCCTGCCATTACATCAATTTTAGGATGATTCATTTTAAGATAATCTACTGCTTTTCCTGCTCGCTTTGAATGACCGTGTGCAATGTCTAAAACTAAAATATTTACTCCTGCTTTTTCTAATTCTTTTACTCTCTCTTCATAATCTTTCAATCCAATTGCAGCTGCAGCAATTAATCTTTGAGCTTTTACTTTTCTAACCTGATTTGCTTGTTCTTGAATTGTCATAAATCTATGAATAACTCCAAGTCCTCCAAGTTTTCCTATTGCAATGGCCATTTTGGCTTCACAAATAGTATCCATATTTGCTACAAGTAGAGGAATATCTATCTCATAATTTTTTGTAACCTTCGTTTTAAATCCAACATCTCTTCTAGAATTAATTTTATTATATTTGGGAACAATTAAAACGTCGTCAAAAGAATAGCCCTTTCCAATAATTCTTGCCATACTTTAAAACTTATGATTTTTTTCTTTTATAAATTTATATGGTCTAGAATAAATGGCTTAATTTTTTTTGAATCTACCTAATTCTTGGTTTTTCTTAATTTCTTTCATGATAGTTTGATAAATTGGATTATCTGTTGTTTCTCTTCTTATTTTCTCTAAATCTCTAAAAAAATGATTCTTATTTTTTATCATAAAGTTTTCTAGTTCTTCTTTTGAAGGAAAAACATTATTTCCTGAATAAAATCTTACAACTGGGTGATTAAAATAATCTTTTTCTTTACTTAGAGTAAGTGTATAAATTAATTTAGACATCATCCACATTGTCGCTTGTTCTGCAGGTGTTCCCCAGGTCCAATTGTCATCTAGAATAACAATTCCTCCTAAAATATCTTTTCTTGAAATTTGTTCTAAATCTCCTGCATACAACTTGGTTACCTGTTCTTTTAATTGAGAATATTTTTCTTTTCCCATGTCTCCAAATTCTGTTTCAAGTGTAGAACATTCATAAAAAGGATTAACTAATTGTACTCCTGTTCTTTCTTCAAATCCTGCCTCCCATTCTCTAATCTCTTGACGTGATTCGGTTGGATGAGCAAGATAAAATCTTGGGGGATTCATCTTCTGATTGTAATCAATTATTTTCTTTTTTACTAATTTAAAAACTTCTTCGGGAGTTCTATGAGTGGTATCTAATATAACATCAAAATTATTTTCGTCATAGCAATTTTCAAGGTTGTATATTGTTTTATATCTTTTAATATCGCTTTCACATCTTCTTCTATTTGCATTAATCATTTCTTCTAGAGTTATTCGTGCTCTTTCGCTTTCACGTGCTGCTTCTTGTATTCTTCTAGCACCTTCAATAGGATCTACAGTAAGAAATATTTTTATTGATTCAGGAATAAAAAAATAAGACAATCTTCCATCCAAAATAAAATTTTTATTTTCTTTTGCCCATTCTTTTTGATATTCATCTGCTTGAATATCGGTTATTGAATTTTTCTCTCCCAGTTCATTAAACTCTGCTATGGACATTCCTTGTTTTTGAGCATATTCTCTTCTTAGTCCCCCCACCGAGAATGCTGGAAGTTTGTATTCTTCACCTAATCTTTTTATTAGTGTTCCTTTTCCCGCACCTGGAAGTCCAGAAATTGTTATTTTCATATTTTTTTCATGTGCTTGAGATTATAAAGTATTATTAGACTGGAATATATAGATTGAAAGATTTTTACAATGTTGACTGCTCTTCAATTTTTTCGTTCTTTTTCATTTGGTCTCTTACTGTTTCAATTGAAGTATGCATTTTCTTTTCTCGTGCTCTTGCGGCATAGTAGGAAAATTGATCTTTTGTGTTTTCAGTTATTAGCATTACCAATTTACCTTTACTTAATCTTGCTGTTCTACCTCTTCTCTGAATTGACCGAATTGCTGAGGATATTGGTTCATAGAAAACAACCATACTTACTTCTGGAATATCCAAACCTTCTTCTGCAATGCAAGTTGCACAGAGCACATTTGTTTTATTTTCTCTAAACTCATCAATTATTTTCTTTTGTTCTTTTTGGTTTAATCCAATTCCTTCTTTTTTTGCTTGTCCAATGAAAACTTTTGATTTAATCTCTGGAATTTTTTCTAATTCTTTTGAGAGGATATGAGCAGTATCTCTAAATTGTGTAAATATTAATATTTTTGATTCGACATTTTTTGTAATTTCTATTTTAACTAATTTAATGAGCTCTCTTATTTTTGGATGTTCTCTTCCACTATCTAACAAACTTGTTGCGTATGCAAAGGCAACATTAAATTCTTTTTTTGTAACTAACTTCATAACCCCCCTGCTTTGATGTTTTGAAGCTTGAGCATAAATGTCTTTTAAATATTTCTGAAAGCTTTGAAGCGTTTGAGTTTCTAGGAGCTCTATTGCATGTAAAAGTTTTACTGCTTGTGCACAGCTACTCATTGCAATGTAAGTATCAGGATGTTTGTAGCCTCGTGAAACTTGATCTCCAAGTTTTTTTTGCAGTTGAATTAGAGCAATTTTATTATCCGGACCGAATAGCACATTTCTCATCTTTAAATCTTGAATGTATTCATCATAGAGAATTTTTAATAATTTTTTTATTTCTGAAAATTCTGGTGGAAAAGCAACCATTATCTTTTCAAATTCCAGTTCCTGTAAATATTTTTTAACATCCTCACTTTCTCTGGATCTAAGCTCTAACTCTTCTATGGAAAGATTTTTGCAAATTTCTCTTATTTGTTTAGGGTCGCTTCCAGGAGAAGCAGTAAGACCAATTAATCTTGGATTTTTTGCATTTTCTAAATAGTTCTTTGCAATATAATTATAATCATAATTCTTTACACATCTGTGAGCTTCATCTTCTACTAGCAAGGATACTTCATCTAAACTGTAAAGTTTATTTTTCAAATCATTTGCAATGCATTGGGGTGTTGAGAAGATAATATCTGCTGTTTGCCATATTTTCTTTCTTTCTTCTGCTTTGACTGTTCCTGTAAAAAGTTGAATATCAGCAAATAGTTCTGGAAGATTTTTTTTAAAGTATTCTTCATGCTGTTCTGCTAGGGGTTTTGTTGGAGCAAGCATTAGAATTTTAGATCTTGGAAACTGCTTCATTCTTTCAATTGCTACCATGAGTGCAATTAGAGTTTTTCCCAGACCGGTTGGAAGAACTACCAAACAATTTTTTATTAAACAAGTTTCTGTAATTTTTTGTTGATATTCCCTTGGTTCTATTTTAAGAAAGTCCATAGTTGGCTTTAGAATTTAGTGTTTATATTTTATATGGTGATAATTTTATCTAGATTACTAAAATTACTGCTAAAGCTCCAATTGCAACAATTGCTGCTAAAACTGTCCATAGAACTGTGTTTCCAAAGAATATTTTGCTTCCATCTAAATTTGATAATGGAATCATATTAAAGAATGCAAATCCTAGGTTCAGTGCTGCAAAGTTTTCATATCCAATTAGATATCCTAAAACTGCAAAGATTAGATTACCAAGAATTCCTGCTACAGCGATGTATCCCATTTGTGCTTCTGTAACTTCCGAGAATGAATATACTCCGTGTCTTTTTGCTGCTCTGTAAACCTTTCCTTTTACATCAAAGGTAAATGCTGCAAGCCAATTTACTCCTAGCATTCCAAGTCCCTTAGTTAGTGGCCAGGTTATTATTTTGATTATAACTGGTAAAATCAATCCAATTTGAACTGGTTTTTTGAATTTTTGATGGGGTTTAAGCCCAAATCTTGTAAATTCCCAATGTTTTATTTCTATTTCAGTATCCCAAAAATAACTTGCTGCTTTTTTGAATAAAATATTAATCATAATTACTAGAAATATTGAAAGTAGGGAAATTAAAAATAAATTTTTTAAATCTGTCAGAGCTATTGTAAATCCTAGAACTAGCGTCGTTGTTATAATTACTAAAATTTCATTTTTGTTGAACATGTATTTCTTAGGATTTGTTTTTTTATAAATTTGATTGTTTTTTAGATAGTATCTTTTTGAGTATGGAAAACTATTTAAATAGAACTTGATATTTCTAATTATGAAAATCCAAAAAGTTTCAGACGTTTTAGGCAAAAGAGTTTATACAGACTCTGGAAGTTACTTTGGAGAAGTAGAAGAAGCAAATCTTTTCGAGAACAGAGTAGATGGCTGGAGAATCCGAGTGGGTGCTGGCGTTACAACTGTTTTAGGGGGCGCAAGAGGGGTTATAATTCCTCATCAATTTGTAAAATCGATTAACGACGTTTTTATAATAAATAGTGCTGCCCTTCCTAGTGCCGGAGCCGGCCTAGAAGAAGTACCAACAGATTAAGATTATGGCAAACATTCTACAATCAGAAGTAATGACTCAGTTCATATACCCGTTTTTGTTAATTTTCTTTATAGTCTTTGCTATATTAGAAAAGACCAAAATGTTTGGTTCAGATAAGAAGCAAATTCACGCTCTAATTTCTTTAGTTATATCTCTAATCTTTGTTAGTGCAATCTTTCCAAAGATTATTGTTAGCAATTTAATGTTGTTCTTAGTATTAGGTTTGGTAATTATATTTGTAGGATTATTAATGTGGGGCTTTATTTCTGGTAAAGAAGCTGGAGAAAATTTAATCGGAGCAAAGACATTAAAATGGTTTGGAGGATTTTTGATTCTAGCAATTGTTGTTGCAGTAGTTTGGGCTTCTGGTCTTGGAGGAAGTTTTCAAAAGATTTTTGATTTTATGTTTAATAGCCCAGATAGTGCAAAGTTCTGGACTAATTTTTTAATTGTAGCATTTGTTATTGGAGCAATATTCGTAGTTTTGAAAAATAACAAATAATTTCAGAAACATATATAAATAATATTTCCTAATCAATAATATGGTAAACGAGGTGTTCTTAGCATTCTATTCTTCAATAGGTGGCGGAGCAATTGGAGATTTATTGTTTAGATGGGAACAGGCTGGAGTTTTTAGTTATGTTCTTCCATTCTTATTTATATTTGCACTAGTTTATGGTTTATTGTCGAAGATGAATCTCTTTGGACATAAAACTTCCGATGGAAAGGAAGGAAGTAGAGGAATTAATGTTGTTCTTTCTGTTGCAGTTGCATTGATGGCATTACAGTTTGATCTTGTTTCAATTTTCTTTGCAGAAATATTTCCAAAAGTTGGAGTAGGTTTAGCAATTATTTTTGCATTATTTATTATTGTAGGTTTATTCTGGCCAAGTCATGGTGGATTTAATTGGGTTATGATTATCTTTGGACTTTTAGTTGTAGCATATATCATATTTAGTTCACTTGGAGTTTTGGGAAGTCTATTTGGTCCTTCATTTAGTGCAATGGGCTTCGGTGGATGGGATTGGGGAACTATTATTGCAGTAGTAGTATTCGTAGGATTGTTTATTGCAATTATTGCTCCAAAGAGCAATAAGCAGTTAGCAGCTCCGGATAATTTATTATTGAGAAGCTTATTTGGTAATCCTGGGGGTAGACCGTAAATATTTTTAAATGACTTAGGATAATTATAAATCTGTTAACATTAAATGAGTTGAAATTTATTTTAGAATATGTCTAAGGTTTTTTGTCCATTAAAGGATTAATTACTTTTGCAAAAGAATCCTCAATCATATTCATTTCTCTTTTTATGAGATTTAAATTTTCACCATAGTTGCTTACTTTATCAATTACAGTCATTTGCATTTTATCAAACATCTTTTCCATTCTTCCGAGTCTTTCTGTTAGATCCGTTAATCTTGATTCAAAGATGTCTCTAAACTCCATGGCATCTCTAAGTTGCATTTGGAATTTTTTCATTTTTTCTGCTACAACTTGTTCTGCAATTTCTATTGTTGCATCTTGATTGTAGGAGTATTCTCCTTCATAACTTTGTTCAGAGTATGTTTCTTGTGTTGGGGCTGTGTCAGTGTAGGTTTCACCTTCATAGAATGATTCTTCTCTTCCTTGTGGCGTGTAATAATTTTGTTCTTGAGGAACTGGCACTGCAGCCTGGGGAGAATATATTTCTTCTTGAGGTGGAACTACTTGTTTAGCTGTTCCATCTGGAACGGGAGATATCGCTTCTTCATCTTCCATCATTGAAGGAGTCATTCCTTCAGTAGGATTCTCTTCTTCAGCTGATACTGCGTTTTTTATTTGTGATTGATTTAATGCATCCATTATTTCTCCAGGAGATTTTCCTTCTTCTTGTAGAATTGTGATTATTTCTCTTTCTGACATACCATCTTTTTTTAGTTGTGTTACCTTATCTATTAGACCCATCTTATTATATTTATGATTGATTGTTTTTTAACTTTTCTAAGTCGCTTTTTCTAACAAAATCTAAAGGTTGAAACATTTTTGCCTGTTTTCTTAACAATTCTAGTTCCTCTTTTCTTGCAAATTTAGAAAATTCACTTGAGGCTGTTTCTAAAAATGATTTGACTCTATTAAGAGTTTGTTTTATTTCTTCTAGCTCTTTTTTTAGTTCAATGAACTCGCTTTCTGTTCTTTCTTTTATTTCAATTAAATTTTGACCTATCAAAAGCATCCTATCTTTCAGAAGTCTTTGCTTTTCTTCTAGGTCCCTTATACTTATTTGAGAAGCATATCCGTAATCCTGCGATTCCTCTTTTGACATATTATAATTAAGTTTAGAAGGTTTAAATTTGTTTGGAATTGTTTTCTAACTTTATTTAATTTAATTACATTTATTATAAAAATTAATATAAACTCCTTTTTCTTTAGGATAATATGCAATTTGCTGAAGGAGCAAAGCTCTATGATTTTGTTGTTGAAAGAGAAGGTGGTGAAGATATACTTTATGTTAATTATTTCGGGGCATTATACTCTCCAAACCTAGCGGATTCGGCTGAAGTCATGGAAAGAACAATTGATCTCCTTGTAGAAAATCCAAATGTTTCTAGAATTGTTTTTGTTCAGCAAAAGAATTATAATTATGATTTTAAAGAAACTACCTATTTACTTGAAATTGCTAGTCTCTATGTTCATTTAATCAGGCAGGAAAAAATTCTGTCCCAGGAAAGATTAGCTCCTTCTAATCCAAATGCTTTTTCTTCCAGGTATAACGCACTTTTTTCATTTTTATATTTATTAAAAAAAGATCCTATTCTTGCGCATTCTGAATTAAAAAGATTAATCTATGAAGCAAAGATTTTTTTAGAGAGAACCGGTGGAGAAGGATTTAAACTTGATCAAAGAAATTATATTTCAGTTTTATTGAGAACCATGAGTTTTCTTGAAGGATTGAGAGTTATTCAAGATGCTTCTCCGCACATGGAAATGTATCGGAAAGGAAGCAGAGAAATTTATCATCATCTGTTTAAACCAGATGTTATTCCTAATTTTACTTTTACTCGTTTGGTATCTGATTTGCCCATGGACGCAGAAATTATAGATGAGTATAAAATTTCTTTGAATGATTATGATGTTTCTACTGTGACTATTTTAAAAAAGAAAGATGAATCCAGATTAATTTATCACATTGTTCCTCCAGAGCATGCTTTACCAGAAGAACAAAGTGAACTTCTTAATCTTGCTAGGGGAGTTTTAATTGAACATCAACCAAAAGCAGAAGAATTTACTGATAGTGATAGAACTCGTCAGGTTTTTTTTAATGTGTCTAAGGATTTATTGAGAGATTTAGCTGAAAATAAGAAAATTAATTTAAGTTTTTATTCTTTGAATAAATTAGCAACTATCTTAGTTAGACATACAATTGGTTTTGGACTAATTGAAGTTTTATTGCAGGATAAAAATCTGCAGGATATTTCTTTGAATGCTCCAATTGCTCAGGTCCCGGTTTACATTAGGCATAATGACTATGATGAATGTACAACAAATATTTTTCCTAGCTTTGAGGATGCTGATTCTTGGGCTGCAAAGTTCAGAATGATTTCCGGTAGACCTCTTGATGAAGCAAATCCAATTTTGGATACTCAGTTAGAATTTGGAGGATTGAGAGCCAGAGTTGCAATCGTGCAGGACCCTCTTAGCCCAGATGGTTTAGCTTATTCTATCAGAAGACACAGAGAATCTCCTTGGACTTTGCCTTTATTTATTGAAAATAAAATGATTAATCCTTTTGCTGCTGGATTAATGAGTTTTATGATTGATGGTGCTCGAACACTTTTAATTGCAGGAACTAGAAGTTCGGGTAAAACTTCCTTCCTTGGAAGTTTGATGTTGGAGATTATGCCAAAAAATAGGATTATTACTGTGGAAGATTCTCTAGAACTTCCTATTGATTCAATGCGAACTCTTGGATACAATATTCTTAGAATGAAAGTTCGTTCCGCACTTCTTAAAACTTCAACGGAAGTTGATGCTGCGGATGGAATTCGAACTTCTTTGAGATTAGGAGATAGTTGTTTGATTATGGGTGAAGTACGTTCGGTGGAAGCTCTTGCATTATATGAAGCAATGAGAGTTGGTGCTTTGGCAAATGTTGTTGCAGGTACGATTCATGGTGCTTCTCCCTACGGGGTTTATGATCGTGTGGTTAATGATTTGGGAGTTCCAACAACCTCATTTAAGGCAACAGACATAATTGCAGTTGCAAATCCAATAAAATCTGCAGATGGATTACACTCATGGAGAAGAATGTTACAAATTACTGAAGTTCGTAAGCATTGGGAAAAAGATCCTCTTCTGGAAAAAGGATTCATTGATTTAATGAGATATAATGTTGAAAAAGATGAATTGGAGCCAAGTGAAGATTTAATTAATGGAGATAGTGAGATTATTAAGGAAATTGCTTCCAAGGTTAGAGGTTGGGCAGGAAATTGGGACGCAGCCTATGACAATATTTTGCTGAGAGCAAAGATGAAAGAAGAAATAGTTAAACTTTCTAAAAATTCTGGAAATAAAAGTATTCTCGAAGCAGATTTTAATGTTAGAGCTAATCACGAGTTCCATAAAATTTCTGATGATGTTGTTTCCGAGATTGGATTGCCATTGAGTTCAAAAGTTTTTCCAAAATGGCAAAAATGGTTGAATGAAGAAGTGAAAAGTAGAAAAATTTGAAGGATATAATTCTCCTCTAGCTTAATAATATTTAAATAGTATCTAGAGTTATTTTTTTTATGAAGAGAAGTGGGGATTACTTATTTGTTATTTCATTGATATTAGTATTATCTTTATCTCTTGTTTCTGCTGGATGGTTTTCAAATATTTTTGGGAAAATCAGTGGAAATGCTCCAGCAGTAGATTCTGGAGATGGAGGAACAAATTCTGGAGTAACGTCTGGTTCTAGTTATGCTTCGAGATATTGGTCTTTTTTTGATGGAAGCGGGGTTAGTGTTTATTTTAGAACAGAAAGATTTTTTGGTTCTGGAGGAATTGATACAATCGTTAATGGAATTAAACAAGAATATGGACTGACAGATTTTAATATTGTGAATACAAAATGTTACTTCCAAGATCCTGTTGTTTGTACTAATTTTACTGAAGTGGCTTGTAGTGAATGTGCAACTTCTAAAGATAGATGTGAATTTGTTAAATTAATTGTTAATTCTGCTAATATTCCTGCATCATCTAGTGGAGCAGGACTTGAAACTGGACCTGCGGAAGAAGCAGAAGCTGGAAATGTTCAATACTCTCTAGTTTGTGATTCTATTGCTTTTGCAGATAATAAAGCTAATATTGATATTTTTGATTTCTCTGGAGAACCAATTTTAGCTAATAAAATAAATGTTCCTACAAATTATAGTCTTGTTAGTTATGAAGATAAAATTTATGTTGTTTCTTCTGGAGCATTAATTGCTCTTGATGCTTCGCAAAAAGAAATTTGGAGATATGAGACCACTACCTCTGGAAAAGGAGGAATATTTTATCAACCCTTTGTGGACGAAGAAAAAGGAATACTTTATGTTGGAGCTAGTAATGGTTTTTTATTTTCTATTGATCTTAATAAAAGTGTGAGTGGAGCTGTTTTAAATTGGTTTTCTGAATATTCTGGAAATGTAGAATTGAAATCAATGGATTTTAATTCTAATTATATTGTTGCCGGGGATAGTTCTAAGGGACTTCTTTTAATTAATAGATCCAATGGTAATAAAATTTTAAATTATTCTGATGGAAAAGGGTTGAGTTATCCATTTATTTATGAAGATAAAGTTGTTCTTAGTGGGAAAAATAGCATATCTGTTTTTGAATTGACTACACTTAAACCTCTTTGGGAAGAAAAATTTAATGTAAATTTCATTTCTCCAGTTTTCGTTGATAAAGGAGTTGTTTATGCTGGAAGTTCCTATGGTTTTTATGCTTTGAATTTAAGTTCTAAAGAGTATATCTTTAGTAGAGTTGGAGGAGCTGATTCTTGGCCTGAAGCGAGAGCAAATCCGGAACATTTCTTTAAGGCTATTTACACTCAACCAGTAGTTGAGGGGGATGTAATTTATCTTACTGGTAGTGGAGGAACATTGTTTGCCTTGAATAAGAGTGGATATAAAATTTGGTATTATTCTCTGAGTGGAATTCAAAGAGCAGAAAATGGTGGAGATATAGTGTATCTTTCTTCTCCAAAAATTATTGGGGATTATATTATTTTCAGTGGGGGAAAAAATCAAGCAACTTCAAAACTTTATGTTCTAGACAAAGCTAGTGGGCAAGAACTTTTTAATTATACTCTTGATGGGCAAAGTAGTTTAGCTTCTATTGAAAATGTTCCTGCAACTGCATGTGTAAATAAAATTGTTTCTGGTCCTCTTGGAAAGAAAAGATTAAGTTGGGCTCAAATTATGGCAAATCTTCTTGCTGCATTAAAATTAAATCCTCCGAGCAGTGGTTCATCTGGAGTTACCAGAAATGCTTGGGATGTTTTACCATCTACAGGATGTGAAACAGATATGGGTAATTGCGTTAAACTAGAAAATGGGAAGTGGGTTTGCGATAGAGAATTTTGTACTCTTTATCAAACAACCTATGAAAATGGAATTCCTAACGGAGGAATTTTAATTCCATTCCTTGATTCATTAAAATTAATTTCTATTTCAAATGGTGTTGCTAATATTAATCTTACTTATTCAAAAAAAGAAATTTCTCTTGGTAGTGGACAAAAGATGGCTATTGGAGATAGTGGAAAAGGAATTTTAATAACAAATACCGGAACTAATTATATTGTCTTTCAGGTTGGTAAGATGGAAGAGTTAGGAGGAAGTACTAGTGGAGGAAATACTGGGGATAGTAAATTAACTTGTTCGGATAGTGATGGAAAAAATTATGGAACCTATGGTTGGGTTAATTTTACAAAAGAAACATTGAGTGGTGGGAATAATTATCAAACTGGTTCCTATGAGGATAGATGTATTTCTGGAATAAATTATGAGGCCTATTGTAGTGGATTATTGCCTCAAATAGAAACTTATACTTGTCCCAATGGTTGTGATGTTTCTAATAAGTTCTGTAAAGGAAGTTCTAATAAAATTTGTGGTAATGGAATCATAGATGGTGCAGAAGAATGTGATAGAGGAAGTGGTTGTAATACTACTACCTGTAAATGTGTAACTGGGTTTAAACCTCAATCTCCTCCACAACCTTGGTGTGAACTTGTAGTTGTAGATAATTCTAATTATTATCCTGCACCTTTTTTAGTTAAAGGAATTACCGATGTTGCAGTTGTTTATAGTACTCTTGGTTCTCCAATTGTTTATACAGATGCTCAAAAAATACAAAATGATTTGGAAAGGAGAAATGGTTTTCCAATTGGAAATGTTATTATTAATGAATCTAAAATTAATGAAATCAATTCTCATAATTTAATTGTGGTTGGTTCTGCCTGTGAAAATAATTTTATAAAATCTTTAGCTGGAAAAACAGATTGTACTCAAATTAAAACAGCATTAGGATTATCTTCTAAGGATTATCTAATTAAAAGTTATTCAAATCCTTTTATGAATGGTAAGATAATTCTTCTTGTTACGGGATATGGTACCGAAGAAACTTCTGCAGCAGTCAATTATTTAATCTCTTCAACCACTCTTCCTACTTCAGTTGGTTCTATTTATAGAGGTAAGATTGGAGATAGTTCTAGCTGTTCTGATCCGGATTCTGCAAATCCTTATTATACTCAAACTACAACCTATAATTCAACTTTTTCTGGAACAGATAATTGTAGTGGAATCTCATTGATTGAATATTATTGTCAAGGTGCAAGCGTTAAATCTCAAATCGTGCCTTGTCCTTCGGGTTATTCTTGTAGTGTTGGAGCTTGTAAATCTCAGGATAAAAAAAGAAATTGTAGTGATAGTGATGGGGGATATAATCTTTTTGAAAAAGGAACTCTTACTTGGATTACAGAAGTAGGGACTGTTTTTAATACAGATAATTGTGTAGATAGTTATCTTAATGAATATTATTGTGTGAATAATGACTCTATGTCTAATTTTACAAAGTGTGAAAATGGTTGTGAAAATGGTGCTTGTAAAACTGAAGGAGGTATTTCAAATTGTACAAGATTGACAGATGTGAATTATTATCAATTAACTCTTGGAAGTTCAAAGATTACCTACGCTAATGGAACATCAAGAGAAATAATAGATAGTTGTATCGACAATGCAACTAAACAATTTGATTGTAGAAATGGAAAGAAGGATTATACTATTTTAAACTGTGCTTCGGGACAAACATGTGAAAATGGAATTTGTAAACCTTTTGAAGGAAATAATTCTATTCCCACTAATGAATCTAAAGAGGGATCTAATTCAACTGGTAATTGGGGAACTTGTATTGATTCAGATGGAGGAGTTAATTTATTCGTCAAGGGTCACCCTTCTATTAATGGAGTTCCCGTTGGAGGAACTGAAGATCATTGTATTACTAGTGGTTCCGATAAAGGAAAGATAGCAGAATATTATTGTACCAATAAAAGTGGTTATGGGTGGTATTGGGCGGCTTTTGATTGTCCAAATAACGGATTTTGTTTAAATGGGGTTTGTGATAAATGTGACAGCGGATGTTTCTATGATGGTAAATGTTATGATTATGGAACTAGAAGAAATGGAGTTTTTAATTATGATTTTTGTACAGTTAATGGTTGGATAAGAAATGGAGGATGCTATGGAGATTCTGGATGTAATGGTGAAGAAATTTGTGTTAATGGAACTTGCAAACTTGGAGAATGTTCTTCAACTAAACCTTGTGCTAATGGGAAGGTTTGTGAGAGTGGGGTTTGTAAAATTGGAAATTGTATTGAAGATTCTGATTGTGATTCAGGAAGAATTTGTGTTAATTATACCTGTAAAGATAAGGTTGTAAATTCAAAAATTATTGACTGTACAGATAATGATACTGTACCATACCAATTAACTTTTGGTGCTATGTGGATTACTTGGCCAAATGGAACACAACAAACATTGTTTGATTCTTGTGTTGGTGCAAAAGTCCAAGAATATCAATGTATTGGATTAAAAGATTATACCTATGTTTTAAGTTCTTGTGCTAGTGGTTATAACTGTATTGGTGGAGTTTGTAAACTAATCCCCCCAAGTTGTGAGTATCCAGCTAATTCAAAGGAATATTATTCTCCTGGAAGTATAATTGATGGAGATAAATGTTGTGATAATTTAGGAAAAGTTCAGAATAGGGCTTATACAGATTCCTCATGCTCAGAAAATTATCAATGTAGAAGTAATGGTTGTTGTAAGGGAAAATGTCAAAGCCCCTGGAATGTATTTTGGGGAGTTAAGTGTTAATCTTCTAAACATTTATTAATTCTTTTTTCGTAAATTAAATTGTGAAGAGAGGTGAATATGGTTGGAAAAAATCCTAAGGTAGATGATATTTTAAAGAAATATAGTGCTAAGATAGAATCTAATATAAAAGCGGAGATTAATAATAAAACTAATTACAGTCAAGAATATCTTAGATTCAAAGAAGAGATTGCTCCAGAGTATAGTGGTTATGAGAAATGGTGTCATACTTTGGGAAATACCTTTAAGGTTAAAACTTCTACAAAAGATGAAACTAGATTAAGAAAAACTATCGATGTTGCTCATTTGGATATTGAACCCTGGCAGGCAATAACATTGTCAATAATGTCTTTTGTTGCCATCTTCTTTTTAGGATTAATTCTTTGTATTGCAATTGCTTTTGTTCAAGGGGGAATTCAATTTTTTCCTTCTTTGCTTTTTTTTCTGATTATTCTTTTTTCAGTTTTTTTATTTTATTTTGTTAATTCTTATCCTGAAAGATTAGCAAATAAATGGAGACTTAAAGCATCAAGTCAAATGGTGCCAGCAATTTTGTATATTGTTGTTTATATGAGACATACGCCTAATTTAGAAAAAGCAATTTCTTTTGCTGCAAATCATCTTCAATATCCTCTTGCATTGGATTTTAAGAAGGTTTTTTATAATGTTGAGATTGGAAAATTTTCCACTATAAAAGAAAGTTTAGATAATTATTTAGAAACATGGCAGGATTATTCTGTAGAATTTATTGAAGCATTTCATCTTATTGAAAGTAGTTTGTTTGAACCAAGTGAATCCAGGAGAATTACTATTCTTGAAAAATCATTGCAGGTAGTTCTTGATGGGGTCTATGAGAAAATGTTAAAGTTTACTCATAATGTTAGAAGTCCTTTGACTAATGTTTATATGCTGGGGGTTGTACTTCCAACTCTTGCTCTTGCTTTGATTCCTCTAGCTTCGGCAATGCTTGGAGGTTCTCTAAAAGCGATTCATGTTTTTGTTTTATTTAATTTAATTGTTCCTTTTTTTGTTTTCTATTTGACAGATAAAGTTTTATTAATGCGTCCGGGTGGACATGGAGAAACAACTTTGTTGAAAAAAAATCCACTTTATGCAAATTATAAAAGTGCAACACCATATATCACAGCATTTATTGTTTGTTTTCCTCTTCTTATTTTAGGTTTGCTTCCTCTTATTTTTCAAATAGATTTTTCGGGTGTTCCGAGTAATCCAGTAAATTTTATGGGTTTGCAAAAGGATTTTACTTTTGGAGACTTGGGGGTTCCATTTGCTAAGCTTAGTGAGGTAAAAGTTTTTGGTTTTGAGCCTACAGATAGTGGAATGCGAGGGCCTTTTGGTTTAGGAGCAACTCTTCTTGGATTATTCTTTCCCTTGAGCATTGCTCTATTCTTTTCTCTTGCTTATAGAGATAAAACTAAGTTATTAATTAAAGAGAGAGAAAAAACAAAACAACTGGAAGATGAGTTTAATAATTCTTTATTTCAAATGGGAAATAGGCTTGGAAATAATGTTCCTCCAGAACTGGTCTTTGGAAAAGTTGCTGAGGCTAATAAAAACTTAATGACTGGAAACTTTTTTGCAAGAGTTAATTATAATATTCGTCAGATGGGTATGAGTGTTGAGAAAGCTATCTTTGATGATAAACGAGGAGCTCTAAAATATTTTCCTTCTGACATTATTGCTACAAGCATGAGGGTGTTAATTGAATCTTCTAAGAAAGGATTAAAAATTGCTTCGATGAGTTTGATGAGTATTTCTGAATATGTAAATAATATTGGAAAGATTACCGCTCGGTTGAAAGATATGCTTGCTGAAATAGCTTCAGACATGAAAAGTAATATGACTTTCTTGGCACCATTGCTATCTGGTATTGTTGTAGCTTTGGCTGCAATGATTACTGCCATTTTGAGTAAATTAACTTTTAATGAGCTTGGAGATTTGGGAGTTGCAGGTTTAGGAAATATCAGTGAAACATTAAAGATATTCAATTATCTAGACATGATTCCACCATATTATTTACAAATCATTGTTGGACTTTATCTGATTGAGATTGTATTCATTCTTACAAGCACATTAGTAACTGTAGATTCTGGTGAAGATAAGTTAGAAAGTACCAATAAAACTGGGCAGAATTTAAAGAAAGCAATTATGTTATTTTTTATAACCTCTTTATTTGGAGTTATTGCCCTAACTGTTCTTAGCACAGTTGTTTTGGGTGGAATGTAGTTAGCTAAAACTTTATTAATTCTATTTTCTTATTTTTAATTATGAAGAAAAGAGGAATTATCTCGGATTATCTGCCTTGGTTAATATTGGGATTAATTGTATTAGTTTTATTTTTACTTGCAGATTGGATTCTAAAAGATAAGGGTTTAGCCATTATAGATAATATTAAACAAATTTTTAGGAGAAGATAATGTCTGAAGTAATAATCTCGCCTACAATAAAATGGATTATGGCAATATTAGTTATTGTATTGGTTGCTGCAGGACTTTATCTTGCATTTAGAGATAATATTCTTGGATTTTTTGAAAACTTGCCTACTGGAGCTAAATTCTTTTTGAGTCTTTTTAAGATATAAAATGAAAAATAAAAGAGGTGAACAAATGTTACCAGAAGAAGTTGTTAAAACTGTTCTTACAGTAATCTGCATAATGTTTTTGGTTTATCTTTTGGTATCACTTTATTTTGCAAGAATGAATAGTGGTAAACTTACACAGGCAAAGGATTCAATAGATAGAATAAATCAGGCAATAGATCATATGAAATTAAATAATTTGAATAATTATAGTTTGGATGTGTTGAATCCAGCTAAATGGGTTGTATTTGGTTTTGTGGGAAGTGAAATGAAGCCAAACTCTTGTAATGGAAATAATTGTTTGTGTATATGTAAAGATGTTCGTGAAGCAAAACAGTTAGAGCAATGTTCAGAGAGTGGAGCTTGCTTAGAAATTTTAGGACTGAAGGATTTTATGGAATTTGAACTTGGATTGCAGGATGGAAATCCTGTTGGAATGCAATTAAAGATGAATGGTACAATCATTGAGGTAAGAAAAATATGACTTTCGAAGGTATTATGAAACTGTTATTGTGGATTTCTTTATTTATTCTTTTGCTTGGTGGATTATATGCTTTATTAAAGGCAGTGGGAGTTATGTGAATATGAAAAAGAAAGGTGAGCTAACAACAACACAAATTATTGGAATTATTCTCCTTATTGCTGCATTTGCAATTCTCTTATATTTTATGTTTATGGTAAATTTCAAAGAAGGAAATGAAAAACAGATTTGTCAGGCATCGGTTATGCAGAGAGCAAGTCCGATAATTCCCGATGATGTGGTTCCATTGCAATGTAAAACTACCTATGTTTGTATTAGTGCAGACAATGGAAAATGTGAAAAGGATTTAAGTTCTCCTACTGCTACTTATAAAATAAAGACAAAAGAGCAAACCTATCAGATTATTTCAGATGAATTTGCTGATTGTTGGTGGATGTTTGGAGAAGGGCAAGTGAATTATGTAGGTAAGGATGCTATTCCAAAATTATACTGTTCTCTTTGCTCGCAAATTGTTTTTGATAAGAGTATGTCTAGCATTTTTCCTTCAGGAAATTTTTCTCAGAGAGATATTTACAATTACATGACTAAAATAAAGATATCTGCGAATCAAACTTACAGTGAATATATTTATGGAACAAATGATTTGAGTGTTATTAGTGGAAATGGAGAACTTGCATTTGGTGAAATTCTTATCAATCAAAAATATTATATTGGAACTGGAATGAGTAGTGAATTTGGTGGGCCTGCAGTAGATTTAGCTGGGGGAGTAATTGGATTTGCTTTGAACTTTGTTCCTTTTGCAAAAGGAGCCGGAGCAATTGCTAAACCCTTAGGAAAACTTGTTGGAGCAATTAAAATTAGTAAGACGACTTCTACTATTGGGGGTGGAGCTGCAACTCAATTTTTATTAGCACCAGTTATTAGCAAAATCATTGGAGTTCAGACAGTAGCGCCTTTTATGATGCAACTGAATTCTTCCGAATTCAATGCACTGGAATGCAAACAACTTGCAACTTCATCTTAAAGGAGAATCTTTATTAATTCTATTTCCTGTTTATTAGTATGCAAAATAAAAAAGGTGAGACTACACTTCTTGTTGAAAATATTATCTTTCTAGTATTGAATATGCTTTTTTTTGCTATTCTTATTGCTTTTATCGTCCAGCAGTCTTCAGGAGCGGCTCTATTGGAGCAAACTTATTCTAAAAAAGTTGCATTATTGGTTGATCAAGCTAAACCAGGAATGATTATTAAACTGAATCTTGAAGAAGGAATGAATGTTGCTGCTAAGGATAAAATTGCTCCTACTGCCATACTAACTGTTCAAGATAATTTTATTAAAGTAAAACTTGCAGATGGTGGGGGTCAGGAATATCATTTTTTTAATGATGTTGATGTAAAAATTTTTCCTGAAACAGACGATAATGGAGATTATTCCGGAGTTTATGTTTTAACGGTTAATAGAAAAATTGCAGGAGAAGCTGAAACATGATTAATAAGAAGGGAGAAAAATTGTTGTCTTTGTATTGGTTTTTAATGTTAACAATTATTGTAGTTGGAATTGTAGTAATGGTGAGAACTTTTTATGGTAATCCCTATGATGTTAGGAGTTTAGAAGCAGAAGTGTTAAACAATCATGTCTCTAATTGTATATCCTCTGGAGGAAGAATGAATCCTCTTTTAATCTGGCCAGGTACTGGGCAATATCAAGAAAGTTTTAAAGATACATTTACAGATAAATGTAGACTGAATCTTGAAGGTCATAATGAATTTGATCCGGTAGAATATTATGTTGAAGTGAATTTATATAATAAATTTGATAAAAAGTCATTTGCAACTTTCTTTAATGGAAATAAAAATTGGATAGGAGACTGTCAAGCTAGTAATCAATACAAAAATCTTGCCGTTTGTTTTAATAGTACTTTTTATTCTTCGGACAGTCTGGGAAATCTTTATCGAGTAGAAACTCTTACTATTGTTCATAAAATAAAGGAGAATGTTAAACAGAATTAAAATGAAAAATAAAAAAGCACAAATTGCTGATACTCTTGCATGGGTAATTGCCACAGTGATTATAGTTGTTTTACTTGTCTTGTTTATTTTTATTTCTTCAATGCTAGCAAGTGGTAGAGTTGTTAAAGGAGAAGTTAGAGACTCTTTATTTTCAAAAACAGTATCAGATACAACCGATCTTAGTTTAACCAAAACTTTGATTACCTATTATACAATTAAGGATAATGTTGTGAAAAAGGCATTGGATAAAGAATTAAAGAAAATTAATTCTACTCTTTCCACAAAGGTAGATTATGATACGCGTGCTAGTGAAATTTTAAGGAGGGTATCATCATGAATAGAAAAGGAAGCATTCCTATCGTACTTCTGGTAATAGGCGTTTTTGCTATTTGTTGTTTTGCACTTTTGACATTCCTAATGGCTGATTTTAAAGCTACAACTTCCTTTGTGGGAATTAGTATTATGAAAAATCTTACTCAAAATATTGAAGAATACGATTCCTATAAAAATATTCAAAATATATCTGAAGAAAGATTGGCTAGCATGTTTAATCTAAAAGAAATTAAGGGTCAGGATTGTTTTTATTACGAAGAGTTGGATAAAAAGGCTTTTTCTCGTCTGCAAGGAGATTATGGTAATGTCTTATTTTCTGTTCAATATTGCCCTTAATTTTAATTTTATCTAAATTAGCATAAGCTTTATAAATTAGTTAATCTAATATATAATATTCAAAAGAGGATAAGATGAAAACAAAAGCGCAGAGTATGGGTACAAACACAATCATACTTTTAATTTTAGGTTTAGTTGTTCTAGTAATTCTTATAATTGGATTTACATCTGGATGGGATAAAGTATTTCCATTCATTGGTGGAGGAAATGTTGATAAAATAACTTCAAGTTGTAGTGCAGCTTGTGTTACCGGTTCAACTTACGATTATTGTTCTGTTCAAAGAGCTTTAACAGCAAAGGATCAAAATACTGGTAAAACTATTTCAATAAAAACTACTTGTGCAGCATTTGCAAATGTTCAACAATTCCAAATTTATGGGGTTGACAAATGTTCTACTGTTGAATGTGCAACAGAATGTGGAAAGATTATAATCAACGGAAAAGCAGGTCAAACTAGTGGAGTTTATGATGTGACTGCAATTGCAAGTGGTAGCGCTACTTGTATGGTTCCGGCTAGTGAATAGTTATCTTGGGTGATGAGAGGTGTGATTGGTTTCGTGGAGTGATATTTTTTTACGTGCTAACTTTATTCTACAAAGGTTAATTATTTAAATTTGATTTTCTTTTTTTAATTATGGATTATGGATGTGGAGAGAGGAGAAATAAAGGGAAGGATAAGAAAAGAGATAAAAAGAAACATCCTTACAAGCATGGCGGAGCTATGAGAAGTTCTGATATAGACCAAACTGGAAAAAAGAAATAGAAGGATAGAATTATAAATTCTTTTTTGCTTTTTTATTTATGATTGAGGTTATTGTTTTATTTGTTCTTGCTTTAATTTGGATTATCTTTGCTGTTGTGCAGGATTTAAAATCACGTGAAATTGCTGATTGGTTAAATTATTCACTTATTATCTTTGCTTTAGGATTTAGATTGTTTTACAGTTTGTTTAGTGGAGAATGGAATTTCTTTTTATTTGGAGTAGGAGGATTTGTATTATTCTGTGGGTTAGCTAATTTATTCTATTATGGGAGGTTATTTGCTGGAGGTGATGCAAAACTATTGATGGCTCTTGGAGCGATTTTACCCTTGCAAGTTTCTTTAATTGAAAATATTAAAAATTTTGGAATTTTCTTATTTTTGTTCTTGATTGTCGGAGCATGCTATGGATTAATTTATAGTCTAGTTCTTGCAATTAGAAGTTTTAAAAAATTTAGAAAAGAGTTTATTTCACAGTTTAAACAAAACAGATATTTAGTGTATGGACTTCTAGCCTTATCCATTATAATCCTTTGTCTTGCTTTTCTTGAGAGAATGTTATTAGGATTGGGAATTTTAGTTTTTGTATTTCCTTATTTATTTTTGTGCTTTAAGGCAGTGGATGAAGTTTGTATGATTAGAAAAGTTGCAATTAGTAAATTAACTGAAGGGGATTGGTTGTATCAAGATGTCAAAGTTGGAAATAAAACAATTAAAGCAACTTGGGATGGATTGAATAAATCAGATTTAATTTTATTAAAGAAGAAAAAGTTTGTTCTTGTTAGATATGGGATTCAGTATGCTCCAGTTTTTCTCATTAGCTTTATACTGTTTGTGATTGGAATGAGCTTCAATTGGTTTGGGTTGATTTAAGATTATCCCTGTAGCACAATAATCTTTATTAACGAATATTCTATTCTTCTTTTATGGAAGCTCCAAGCTCTAAATTAGGTAAAATATTAGAAAATAGTGAGGAACAAAAAAAGATTGTTCTTGAACAAATAAGAGCTACTGGTTCTGCTGTTGGAGCTAAAGTTGTGTTAAATGGAGTGAAGTATGTTATAATTGATGGAGATTATAGTTTAGATAATTTTTATGAGCGCGTAGATAATTTCAAAAAAGAAATGTTTGATTCATTTAATCAATAATTTTAAGGTCTTCTCTTTGGTAGCCAGAAATTTTTTTCATTAAACTGAGGAATTGAATTGTCTTCTTGTTTAGTTTCTTCTGCTTTTTTTGGTTCTTCTTTTATTTCTTCGGGAGCAGAATTTATTTTTTCTTTTAATTCTATTAATTCTGAAGGAGATTTTCTTTTCCTTGCAGAGGTTAGAGTTTCATTTCCATAAACTGGAAAAACATTCAGCATAGAATGACCTAGAGCCTCTGATTCTTCAATTTCTACTTTTTTAGGAGAAAAAGTTTTTTGTAATTTTTCTGCAATTTTATTTGCTAAATCTCTTATATCATTTGATATTAGCTTTGGATTTGCTAGATGTTCTCTTGGAATTATTAAAATATGACCTTCTGAAACCGGATTAATATCTAGAATTGCGACTGCTCTATCATTTGCCATGATTTGCGTTGAAGGAATCTCGCCCGAAGCAATTGAACAAAAAATGCATTTTTGCTCTGAAGTTTTTTCTCCTTCTTCTTGGCCTCCTAGCATTCCATTTTGTTTTAGAAAATATATGAATTCTTCATCATTCATAGCTAAAAGTTGTTGTTTAGATTCTTCTCTAGTTTCTTCTGGAAAAGTTTTTTCAATTTGGTCCAGTAAGCTCTTTCTTATGGTGTCTAATCCTTCCAAATTATCCATTATTTATAGAAATAAAAAGAGTTTATAAGAATTTGTTTGATTAATTGAAATGTTTAGGCAACCTTTCTCAAATCAATTACTTGAGCAGACTGAACTTCAGGTATTCTACCTAGTTTTTCTTCAATATCTGAGGTGTCTCCAGCTTCATCAAAGAAAAAGAATACAATAACTGCTTTTAATCCAAAAGCAATTGGTTCAATTGAATATTCTTTGTTTGTACCATTATTCTCTTCAATTATCTTCTTTGCTGCTGCTTCTATCTTTGTTAAATCTACACTTGGTGAATCCGGCATTAATTTTACTTTAACTCCAACTATTCCTGACATATTTTGACTAATTTGGAGGGGTTTATAAATTTTTGTTTAAGGGTATTTTTCTGGATATTCATTCTATTTTTGAGTAACACAATTCTTAAAAAGAAAAAGATTCTAGTTTAGGCATGGAAGGAAATTATGAAAAAATTATTGAAAAATTGTCGAAGGTGTCTGGATTAGACAGAGATGAAATTAATAGACGTGTTGAAGCTAAAAGAGCTAAATTATCTGGTCTAATTAGTCGTGAAGGAGCCTTACAAATCATTGCTGCAGAGCTTGGAATCTCTTTTGATAATGAAAAATTAAAAATTAATGAGCTACTTCCTGGAATGAGGAAGGTAAATTTTGTTGGAAAAATCATTAGTATTTATCCAATTAGAGT
Source organism: uncultured archaeon (assembly GCA_903831045.1). Lineage (GTDB taxonomy): Archaea > Nanobdellota > Nanobdellia > Pacearchaeales > GW2011-AR1 > GW2011-AR1. The sequence continues at coordinate 36,926 of CAIKWG010000030.1, forward strand.
TTTCAAAACTAAAAACGGAGATGAAGGTAAAGTTGCGAATATGATTCTTGCAGATGATACGGCAAATATTAAGGTTGTTCTATGGGATACAAATCACATTGCTCTTATCGAAAAAGGGGATATCGCTGAAGGAACATGTGTGGAAATTTTTAGTGGAAGTATGAGGGACAATGAAGTTCATCTTGGAAGTTTTTCTGAATTTAAGATTAGTAATGAGGAGTTCAAAGAAATTAAAAATGAAAGGTCTTTGAAAGAAAAAAAGATTATTGAATTTAGCTTGGGAGATAAAGTTAGAATTAGAGCTTTTGTTGTTGCAGGTTTTGATCCACGATTTTTTGAAGCAAATCTTGAGACTGGAAAAAAAGTAACGGAAGAAGAACTTGCTAGCGGAATTCCAACTGAAAAAAGAGCAATCTGGAATATTGTTATTGATGATGGTAGTGAATCAATTAGAGCAGTTTTGTTCCATGAAAATGTTCAGGCAATGGGATTAAATGAATATAACGATCTGGCAGTTATGAATCAACAAAAAGAAAATGTTTTTGGTAAAGAAGTTGTGCTTGTTGGAAATGTTAAGATGAACAGTTATTTTCATACGCCCGAATTAATTGTTGAGAGTGTTGAGGAATTAGATTTAGACAATCTAATTGCAGAGTTGGAAAAATAAATAGTTAGTTTTAAATCTTGTATTTTCTTATAAATTCTATGTTGGTGAGAACTCATCTAGCAATTGGAATCTTTGGGATTCTTTTATTATTACCATTTGTAGAGGGAAAATTAATTTTTATTATTGTAACCTTAATTGCAACTTTATTGCCAGATATTGATTCTGCCTATTCTACTTTGGGGCAGAAAAAAATGTTTATGTTCTTGCAATTTTTTGTAAAGCACAGAGGCATTTTGCATAGTTTTACTTTTTTAACTCTATTAACAATAATTTTCTTGCTTTTTTTACCTCAAATTGCATTGGGATTCTTCCTGGGATATAGTGTTCATCTTTTTGTAGATAGCTTTACTAAAGATGGAATTGTTTTATTCTATCCGTTTAAGGCAAAATCTTCTTGGAAAATAAAAACTGGTGGAAAAATGGAAACAGTTGTGCTTGTTATTTTCCTAATGGTAGATATTCTGCTTATTTTGGTTAGATTGCTCTAAGATTAAACTAATCTTTATATTTATTTTAAATATTTTCTTAGGTTCTTGAAATATACATTTTATTGCTATAAACCTTATAAAGGAGGAGAATTTGCATTTAATATGGCTACAAAAAAAGAAATGGATGAGATTAAAGATGCTATTTCTGATGAAGATGAAGAATCTTCAAAGAAGAAAAAAAAGAAATCTGATGATGTGAAAGAGCCAGAATTAACTGATTTACCTGGAATTGGGCCTGCTGTTGCCGCTAAACTAGAAAGTGCAGGAATTCTTGATATGATGAGTTTAGCAGTTATGAGTCCTGCTTCACTTGGAGATGCTGCAGGTGTTAGTCCGGCAGTTGCTAGAAAAGCAATTCAAGCTGCTAGAAATATGCTTGATCTGGGATTTTGTGATGGAATGGAATTTGCAAAGAAGAGAGCAAATGTGAATTATATTACTACAGGAAGTAAAAATTTGGATGAACTTCTGGGGGGAAGAGGAATTGAGTCTAAATCCATTACTGAAGCATTTGGTGCCTTTGGTTCTGGAAAGACTCAGCTGGGATTATCTTTGGCTGTAAATGTTCAAATGCCTCTTGCTCAGGGTGGGGCAGAAGGAAAATGTGTTTTTATTGACACAGAAGGAACATTCAGACCCGAAAGAATTAAACAATTTGCGGATGGAATTGGAGCCAATCCTGAAAAAGTTTTAAAAAATATTTTGGTTGCTCGTGCATTTAATTCTGATCATCAGATGTTATTATTAGAAAAAATTGGAGAACTGATTAAAGCTGGTGAACCAATTAGACTTTTGATTGTTGATTCTTTAACTGCACATTTTAGAGCAGAATATGCTGGAAGAGGACAACTTGCTGACAGACAGCAGAAGTTGAATAGATATATGCACGATTTAATGAAGCTTGCTGAAACTTACAATTTAGCTGTTTATGTAACTAATCAGGTTATGGCAAATCCTGCTCAAATGTTTGGGGATCCAACAACTGCAATTGGAGGAAATATTGTTGGACATGCTTCTACTTATAGAATTTATTTAAGAAGAGGAAAGGCAGGTAGTAGAGTTGCTAAATTAATTGATAGTCCAAATCTTCCAGATAATGAAGCTGTTTACTTTGTAACAACTGCTGGAATTAAAGATAAGGAATAAAATGGCAAAAATAAACTTAGAAAAAAACATTTATTTGTATGGAAAGTATTACAGTTTTTCTGCAGGAGGATTTTCTCCTAGAGAAGAGCATTACGACTTGATTATCTATCTTAATCCTAAGGTCCATGATAGAGTTATAGGTTCTCTTAATGGATTTTTTATTAGTGATAATAAAATTGAAGACTCTAAATCAAATTTACTCTGTAGATTTGATGAAATGAAAGATTTTGAAAAAATGTATAACGGGAAGTTTATTCCTTTTGAAAAATAAAATGGTATACAAAACACTTATAAAATTTAATGAAGAAAAGAATTATCAGTTAGCTAAATCTTGGTTAAAAGGTCTTATTAGTGATAATGAAGGGTCTTGTGTTTTTAATGATGATCGAGATCATTATGAAAGTAGAAATCAATATGTTAAAATTAATTTAGATCATAAAATTTTCGAGATTACAGCAGAATGTTTTTCTGCTCAAGAAGAATTCCATTTAAGAAAAACTCTAGAAGAAAAGTTTGAAAAAAAGGAATAAAAATGGAAAATAATTTTTCTCATTATTTATATCTCTATGGAAGGAATGCTAATCTCTCAGCTAAAGATGAAAAGATTGTAATTTATTCTAGAATTGAAGATAAAGACAATAGATTTGTTAGAACATTGGAAGGAATATTTTTCTGTGATATTAATTTGGGCAAAGAAAATGAACATCTAATTTCCAGGAAGAAAATGGATGAGTTTGAAACTAAATATTCTGGAAAATTTGTTCCTTTTTAAAAATAAAATGGCAGATGAAAAATGTGATTATTGCAAATCTATTGAAGGGAAACTTTGTTGTCTTGCTTATCATAGAATGAACGATGCCCATAAAGAAGATTGGGCAGAATTTCATTCTTCTTGTGAATCCAATTTTTATAGAGGATGTAATTTTTATTTGGTAGAATTAATTTTTTCTGATTCTAAAAAATCAAGATTGGCTCAGGAAGCTTATAACACTGATTTGGACAATTTTGGATGGGAGGACGAGTTTTCATGATTTATAATTTGCCTCCATTAAAAGATGAATATGGCCCGTGTGACAGATTAATTGCAGATTGCTATTTGCACAAAGAAAAGGGTGTTCTTTTGGAAGAGCTTAGCGTTGGAAATTGTATAGAATGCACTTATAACTTGAAGAAAGAAAAGACTTTTAAACCCAACTCAAATGAGTTAGAAGATAGGGTAAATGAAAATGACAAATGAAACAATAAAACCAAGTTTTGCAGTATGTTATCAAGAGGATCCTTGTTTGTTCAAATTTCCTCAACATGAGCAATTAGCAGGACAATTGATTAGTTATTCTACTTGCAGGTCTTCTGGATATTGTGAATATAGAGATAAAGTAATTGATAATCTAAAACTTAAAGAAGAGAGTGTTTTAGAAAAAGATGTTAAATCAGAATGATATGCGGATTGGAAGTTTTTATTCTTTAAATAATAGTTATTTCAGACTTTATGATTTTGGTGAAATTGCCTTTTTTAGAATTAAAAATGATATAGTCGGTAAGGATTTTCAGAGATTAGAAGGTATTCCCTTTGATGAAAAATGGAAGAGAAAGCTTTCTCCGGATTGTTCTTTGGCGCTTTGGAAATATGCACATAGAACTTTTGTTCACGAGATACAGAGAGATTATTTTAATGATTTTGGTAGAGAATTAGAATTTAGGGTTAATTTTGATGAAGATATAATTCTAGATTAATTACATAAAGAAATCTCTAATTGTTTTATGAGCATGTAATTCTTTTTTATCAAACCAGAGTGGGATTTCAATATCGGCATCTTCTTTATTTCCAGATGCATGGATAAGATTTTTTATCATTATCTCTTTTCTGTTTCCATATTCTTTGGATATGTGAGAAAAATCTCCCCTAATTGTTCCAGCTGGAGATTCATTGGGATAGGTTGAACCAACTATTTTTCTTGTTACTTTAATTGCATCTGCTCCCTCAAGCACCATGGCTATAACCGGGCCTTCTCTAATGTAATTTATTAATTCATTTCTTACTTTCTCTCCATGTCTTTCTGCAACATCTTCTCTATAATGTTTTTTTGCAAATTTTTCATCTATCCAAACCATCTTTAATCCGAGGATTTTTAATCCAGAATCTTCAAATCTAGTAATTATTTTTCCAATTAAATGTCTAAACACTCCATCGGGTTTTATTAGCACTAAAGTTTTTTCCATAGTGAACTTTAGAAATCTTATTTTATAAATATTCTTATGCTGGAAAGTTTTTTAGTCCTTAAGGGTCACAAAAAGATTTATAAATCTAAAGTTCTTATGGATATTTAGAAAGAGTATGGTGATTAATAAAAAGTTTTTGTTTTCTGGTATGTTATTCGTATTCTTAATGATGTTTGTTAGTGCAGCAAATCATAATATTACTACTTCTACCGGAGCTTTATCTTTTAGTGTTAATCAGACTGTTCAATATACCTATAATATCACCGTAAATAATACTGTAGCTGGAGTAACTCCAATTACACAGGTAAATATTACTTTACCTTCAGGATTTAGTCTTACTACTGGCACTAATGGAACTTCTAATTCGTCTGCTGCTATATTTAGTTATAATTCTACTAGTAGAGTTTTAAGTTGGGCAAATCTTAGTGGAACTGGATATTTAGTGAATAGTAGTCGTTGGGAGTATTTTTGGTTTAATGCTACAATGGATATTCCTGGAAATTACAACTTTACTGTTGTTACATTAAATTCTACTAATTATAACATTTCAAATATTTCTGTTACTATTAATGATACTGGTGCTCCTGTAATGAACTATGTTTCTCCGATTGCATATGCAAATCTATCTGCATCTTCTGTTTCGGTAAATGTTTCGGTTAATGATACATATAGCAGTGTTAGTAAGGTTAATTTTTCATTATATAATTCAACTTGGTATCTTTTGAATCAAACTATTGTTAGTGCTAGTGGTGGAGCAACTGCTTTTGCGAATATGACTTTTAGTCAAAATATTACAGATAGTATGACTTATTATGTTAATATCACTGCAAATGATAGTGCAGGAAATTTAAATTCAACAACTTTGACACGAGTATTTACAATTGATCAGACTGCACCTCTTGTAACTTTGCCTAATTATGTTAATGGAACTGCTAAGAAGAATACGCAAAATTTAACAATTAATGTATCTCTTACCGATACAATAAGTTTAGTTGGGGGATATTGTAATATTAGTGTTGGAGGAAATTCAAATATTACTGTTAGCGTGGCGAGTGGATGGTGTAATAGTACAAATGTTGCTTTGACAAGTTTAGCTGATGGAAATCAGACACTTTACATTTATGCCTTTGATAATGCAGGAAATATGAGAATAAATAGTACTTCAGTGGTTCAGGTAGATACAACTGCTCCTGTTCCTTCTTATAGTTGTGCACATTCAGTTGTTTCATTAGGAGAATCCTTAGGTTGTTCATGTACTGCTACAGATGCTACTTCAGGTGTATTTTCAACTTCTACTACAAGTGTTTCAACTGCAGTAATGGGAACTTTTAGTACAACATGTACTGCTACAGATAATGCCGGTAATGAGGCTTCTGCATCTTTCAGTTATGAAGTTGTAAATAGTGGTGGAGCAAGTTCTGGAGGTTCTGGTGGAGGAGCTACATCTTCATCATGGACATATAACGTTGGAGAAACTCAATTTAACAGTGGATATACTCAAGCATTAAAGATTAATGATAAATTTAAGGTATTAGTTGGTGGAGCTTATCACACAGTTTCTCTTCTAAACATTGTTTCAAGTGTTGTTACAATTGAGGTTGCTAGTAACCCTGTTCAAGCTACATTAAATGTGGGAGACACAAGAAAGTTTGATTTGACTGCTGATGGATATTATGATTTGAGTGTTACATTAAATTCTATTAATTCAGTAACTAAGAAAGCAAATATTAGTGTAAATTCTATATACGAAAAAGTAACTGTTGATAGTTCTGCAGTTGAAGAAGAAAAGCAAGAAGTTGCTAGTGATATTCAAAAAGAAGCTGAATCTAACCCAGAGGTTGCTGAAGCAAGTAATTTATGGTTATGGATTGTAGGAATTGTAATAGTTTTGGTGATTGTTATCGTTCTTGTTTCTAAATCAAAGAAGCAGAAGAAAAAAAAAAGATACATGGCGTTCGGGTATTAAATAAGTAGTAATTTATTTAAGCTAATTTTGTTTAAGATATTTATGAAGAGTATGAAAAATATTAAAAAAAGGAAATATCTTTTTGTTTGTCAACATAATTTTACTAGAAGTAGGTATGGTGCTGAATTTCTTAGTGGTTTTCTTGATGGTCGAGGCATTAGTGCTCAAATTGATTCTGCAGGCCTCGGTATTGCATCTTATTTCCTCGGAAAGAGAATTAATCATAAATTTCTCAAAGACGTGGATATAGTGTTTGTAATGGAAAATTACATGAAGGATTATCTAGAATGTAGGTTCTGTTTTGATAAATCTAAAATCGTTGTTTTGAATATTAAAGATGACTATGGGTTTCTAAAAAGGAAGTCAATTAAAGAGCTGGATAAACTTTTACGGAGAGTTAAATGGCAGAAATATCTGAAATAAAGCAAATGGGAGAACCAGAATATGTTCAATTGGTAAAACAAACTGAACTTTTTAAAAATTGCACTAATATTGTTATTGGAAAAGGAAATTCTTCTGCAAGAATTCTATTTGTTGGAGAAGCGCCTGGTAGAAACGAGGATCTGGAAGGATTGCCATTCGTTGGAATGGCAGGTAAAAATTTGGATAAGCTATTGTCCAAGGTTGGTTTAACTCTTGGGGATATTTACATAGCAAATATTCTAAAATGTCGACCTCCGGAGAACCGAGATCCTCTTCCAGAAGAGATTCGAGCGCATACTCCTTGGTTAATTCATCAAATAAAGGAAATGAAACCTAGAGTAATCTGTTCCTTGGGAAATTATTCCACGAAATTCTTTTTGGCTGGAGGAGATGTGGATAAAATGAAGGATCAGCCAGGTATAACTTCTATTCATGGTGTTGCTAAAGAAATTGATTTTTTTGAAATGAAAATAAAGTTGATTCCACTTTTTCATCCTGCAGCTATAATCTATAATCGAGCGCTTGAGCCTTTGTGGGAGAAAGACATGGAAGTTGTTAAAAAAGAAACTAAAGAAATTTAATTTTATCTTTGGAAATGTTCGGGGTCAGATTTTGGAGCATCTCTAAGTTTTAAAAATTTATAGTGAGCATCTTTTGCTTTAGTTTTACACTTTTTGCAGAATTCTTCTAGAGTATAACTCTTGCATTCTGGACATTTTTTTAATAACATTTTAGAATTAAGCTAAATTAGTTAGATATTCATGAAGTCTTGAAGGTAAATTTACTCCAAGATATTTTTCTACTTCTTGGGGTTTAACCCATTTCAAATCGGTAACATTTTTGCCTGGCTTTTCTTTTCCACTTTTAATTTCACAAAGGAAATGTATCTTAACTTTATCCTTGTCTTTTAATCTATTCTCAGCATAAATTGCTCCTAAATTATGAACCATATATCCAGTTTTCTCGGTTACTGTTCTTTTCAGGCATTTATCTAGCTCTTCATCATGATTTAAATCTCCTTCTAAGAAAGAATAGGTTTCATCTCCAGGATTTTTTCCAATTAGAACTTTTCTTTTTTCTGTGTCGAAAATTATACCTACAATTTTGATGTAAAATCTCTCGTTTTCCATAGGTCTTTATATTTTTTTTAGTTTTTAAGCATTTAGGTCCTCTCTATAATGAGAAGATTAATTGGATCTAATTTCAATTCCCAGAGCCTTTGCTTCTCTTTCAATTTCAGAGATTGTTTCTCTAATTTTGTTATCCGCCTTCTTTAAATCGCTAGCTTCTGCCCGTATTGAGTAGTTTCCTGCAGCAATATATTTTATTTCAACGGATTTTTTATTGGATAGCAGCTTTTTTATCAGTTCTAATCCATCTGGCTTAGTTGTGTTAAATTTAATTTCTTTTTTTAGACTAACTTTTTTGACTTTTTGACAACTCAGAATTTCTAGAATCTTTTCTGCTTCTTTTTTATCTACGAATCTTTCTAATTCTTTTGGATTTTTTTTAACTTTTTCTAAAAATTCATCAATTCTACATTCTCCGCATATTTTTTTAGTAATTTCTTCTGTTTTTTCTCCTAGAACTGATTTTAGGATGCTTTTACAGCTTCTTTCTAGTTTGTATTGTTCTAGAACTTCTTTTTTTTCTTTTGGAGTAACTCTTCTTAAAGAAAGATCAACATCATTTCCTGAAATTCTCAAAACCTTACACACAATTGATTTTTTTGGAACTACGTAATCTCTTAGATTTCTTATTCTTCCTGGTGCAATCTCACTTAGGATTATTTTTCCTTCACCATGGCCTTCTATATTAACGAATACTGTTGTTCCTACAATTCTATCTACTGTACAAAGTACCGAGTCTCCCTGTTCTAATACCATAAATTATCAAGAAAGAATGGAGTTTTAAAGGTTGTGGAATTAAATTTTTATAACTTCTAGGTCTAAATCTCTCTTAAGATTTTTAAGGAATTCTTGTTCATGTTCTTTGTTTATCGTGCAACCCGCTGCAAATTCATGACCTCCAACTTCTCCATTAAGGTTTATTGCAATATTACTCAGTATTTCTCTAATATTTCTTCCTTTTCTTCCAACACTTCTTGCTGAAATTTTTATATTCTCTTTATCATAGGCCATTCCAATTAGAATTGTTTCTTGGTCATAGACTGCAGAATGCGAGAGGATACTTGTTATTGTTCCAATAATGGTGTCTTTTACTTTATCTTTTGCATTTAGAATTACATAACCTCTACCCTGAAATTTCTCTGCTTCTTCTTGAACATATTTTATTCCGGTTAGTAATTGTTGTCTATATTTTACATGAATTGCTTCAGCTTTCTTTTTTGCTTCGTTATCTTCCATGCAAAATCTTAGGGCTATATCTGTGTCTCCATTTCTAGAGCAAGCATTTATCTTTGCACTCATCTCTCGAGCATCTTCTAATTTTCCAAACATTTTTACTAAAAATAATTCTCCTATAATTTCTTTATTTTTTATTTGGGGATTTCTCAGCATAATTGCGGTTACTACTCTTTCTGTTTCAGCTTCATCTAGCTCCATAAAACTTTTGCATTTTCCTCCATTTGAGGTTAGATTTATTTCTCTCATTAGTTCAAGCACTCCTTCTGGATTTCCAGTTACTCCAGGGATTAATGGGTCCGAGCAATATTCTAATACTCTATTTATTGGTCTTGTGGAAGGATAGATTAAAATTCCTTTTTTTCTTTGGACTTCGCTGTCTTCTAGAATTCCGTGATTAACACCGTCCAAATCTTTTTCTAGAGAATCTCCAATTGTTCCTAGTACTGCAAATTTTGCAAATTCTTTATTCTTTGCATCTATTTCTTTACAAAATAAATAGGTCATACCTGCACCACTTATTTTTTGTTTCTCGCATAATTCTGGATTAATGATTCTTACGTTCGGAGGGATGTCTCCTTGTACTTCATGATGATCTACAATAAACACTTCTCTTAGCTGAGATTCTCCAATTTCTTTCAAACTTCCAGATGCTAAATCTAGAAAGAGAGTAACTTTAGTTGCAGATAGTGAGGAAATAAATTCTCGTGTTAAATTTTTTACAATTTTTAAATCAAAGGACTGGTCTAATCTTTTTAGTGCACCAATCATTATTCTTGCAGAAGTAATTCCGTCTGTATCAAAATGGCTTACAATTTGTAATCTTCTTCCTTTAGTCTTTTCTAGAAAGTCTTGAGAAAAATTCTTTAATTCTATTTCTAAATTTCTTACCTCTTTTTCCATATGAATACCTCAAAAAACAAAGGACTTGATAAGCTTATTTAGTTTTATTACCTAAATATATATTGACTCTTTTTAGTTGTGAGAATACTCTATCTTTCTCTCTTTTTGCCTTCTTATCCTGGGGGTTGTTTTCAGCATGAACTTTTATTTTTTCAAGTTTTCTTTCAACATTTTTTAAATCTGGACTAACATATTTATTACCTAGAATTTGAGATATCTTTTTGTTATATTCTTTTGGATGAATTCCTTTTCCTCTTAGAGTTTCTCCTATCTTTTCAGAAGTTAGACCAGAATCTGCTAATTTGATTACTTCTTTTTCATATTCTGCTTGAGAAAGCTTCTTTTTAGTTTCAACTGCTTCTTCTTGGGTGTTTTCTTCTAATTTTTTCTTAACCATTCTAATACTTTGTAATGTGCTTTTTTAAAGCTTGTGTTGCTGATATTTTGGCTATTTAATTAACAAATAATTGCAAAAATTGGTTCTTTTTATGTTTTTTATTTGAACTTTTTTAGATTAATTCGTTTAAAATCTTATTATCTACAACTATTGTTTCGTTAATCTTTTTTATATTCGAATACTTAATTGTTAAACTGTTTGTAGCTGAAGGATTTTCTTTATCTACATCTACTTTTAATTCTTCTATTTTGTGTGAGCCGAGTATCACTTCATTTACTTTTCCAATGTAATGGCCATTTTGGGCATAAACTTTCTTGTCCATTAGTGATTTAATTGTATCTCCTGCATTTTGTAATGAAGCAGTTTGTTTTTTAGCGGGTTGTCTAATTTCTTGTTTGGATTTTGGTCTAATATGCATGTATCTTCTGACTGGTTGTCTAATTTCTTGTTTTGGTCTAATACGCATATATCTTCTTCCTTGTTTTTTCTTAGTTGATGTAAACAATTTTTTAATCTTATTTCTTAGTAGGAAGATCATTACTAAAAGAAGTATTATCAAAATTAATAGAAGATTATCTTTTAATTTCTGAAGAGCATTGTTTATATTAAAAACAATTTTTAGAGAAGGTTTGCCTTCTTTGGTTTCTATTTTAAAACTTTGTTCGGCAAAAGCTTTTTGTTGATTTCCATAGACAATATCTATCCTTAAAATATACTTTCCTTCTTTTAACCTTGTTTCATTTATCTCTTTTTCAAAAGTTAAATTTTTTTGTATTGCTCGCGTTTCTATTTGGCTAAAAATTTCAGTATTATTATCATCAATAATAGAATATTTGATTTGAACATCTATTTTTTCAATGCCTTTTATTTCCGTTAGTTCAACTCCAAATTTTAAGGTCTCATTTTTTGTAAATTCTATTGATTTAAATTTCATAGTAACATCAAATAATGCTTCTGAGCAGTGCATTTCTTCAATTGGTTTGCTATCTGTTCCGTTGCAAGTTCCAATATTTCTACATTGTCTTATCTGTTTCCCTTCAGAACAAACATTCCAAGAAGTGCAATCCCAATCATAGGAGCATGTTTCTATTATTGTTTTGGTTCCTCCTCCCCCTCCTTCTCCAGTAGTTGTAGTGGTTGCTGCTTGGGCTGTTAAATCAAAATAATCTATAACACTTGTAATCGCTCCGGTCGAGCTATTAGCATAAAAGGTTACTCTATATTTTCCAACAATGGACGGGCTCGGAAGATAATTTACTGTTTGATTATTAATGAGATTTATAATTTGTTCTTGATTATTTGGTGACGTTATTTTTGCCCAAACATTCTTAAAATTTGATGCTGCAATATATAATCCTACTGTTGATCCCACAACAGTTGAACTTGGGGAGATAGAATAGGAAGTAATATTAACAGTTTGTTTGTATGGATTTTCAAAAAATCCCACGTTGATTGTATAATTCTCACTTTGAGCATTATTTGTTCCTGGTACTTCTAAGAAAATAGATTTTCCTGTAAAATTAACTGATTCTATACTTGAAGTTTGTATTCCTTCTCCAAATCTGCTCACGGAATAATTATCTGATTCTGCTGTTAATGCTAAAACTGTTGGAAAAATGATCAGTATAAATAAAATTAAAAAGGTTATTCTTTTTTTCATTTTTAATACTTAGTGCAGTAAAACTTTAATTGTTTTAATCTTTCTATAAGAGAAATATCTTTTAAAATTAATTTAGAGTTGTCCATAAGCAATTAGTTCCTATTGTGATATTAGCCCAAGTAGCAGTAACTTCTGGTTTATATTTAAAAAATAATTGATAACTTACTGTACTATAGGTATTTCCCCATAATCTTGCAGTATAGTTTGTATTGGCTGCTACAACTGCTGATGAAACAATACTATCTTTCAAGGCAGTTCCATCTCCACCAAAACTTTCACCTGCCCCATCAGTAGCAAAAGGTATATCTGCCCTATAGGAAAACATTGTTGGAGTAACATTTCCATCCATTGTAAGATTTAATCCTGTACCTATCGCATTTGTATTAAATCCAATGATGCAATCAAATCTATAATAATGGTTAGCTGCTAAGGTTACATTTAATTCAGGTATGTAAGTATTTCCTGTAACTGTATTATTTTTATATTCAATTGTAGTATAATTAACCCACTGAGTTACTCCTGCACTTGATACATCTGCAGTACAAGTTACAGCCCCCGTTAAGTTATTAATTGCACTAATTTTATCGGTTCCAGAACAAGTTGTTGTTGTAACATTTGGAACTTGAACAGTTGTAGGTTCATACAAGGTATCAGCATAGGTTTTATTGAAAGTTGCAAATGTAGAATTCCAATATGAAAAGTTATTGTTCAATGGATAGAAATTATTGAATGTTGTATTCACTGCATACAAGGTATCAGCATAGGTTTTATTGAAAGTTGCAAAAGTACTATTCCAGAATCCTAAACCATTTGATGTAGTTAGATATAATGTGTCTGCATAGGTTTTATTGAAAGTTGCAAATGTTGAATTCCAGAATCCTAAACCATTTGATGTAGTTAGATATAATGTGTCTGCATATGTTTTATTGAATAATGCGAATGTTTCATTCCATGTAGTTATTCCTCCTGCTTTATACAATCCATTTGCAGAAGCTGTTGTTGAATAGCTTGATTTATCCAATGTCCAATTTCCAACTAAACTTACTACATTTGCTGCTCCAACATATAATGTATCAGCATAGGTTTTGTTAAATCCATTTGCAGTTGAATTATAAGTTTCAATTCCTCCTGCTTTATACAATCCATTTGCAGAAGCTGTTGTTGAATAGCTTGATTTATCAGCACTCCAGTTTCCTAATCCTGAAGTTGAATTATAATATCCATAACTGTTTCCTATTCCATAGTACAAAGTATCAGCATAGGTTTTATTGAAAGTTGCAAATGTTGAATTCCAATATGAAAAGTTATTGTTCAATGGATAGAAATTATTGAATGTTGTATTCACTGCATATAAAGTATCAGCATAGGTTTTGTTAAATCCATTTGCAGTTGAATTATAGGTTTCAATTCCTGCTGCTTTATACAATCCATTTGCGGAAGCTGTTGTTGAATAGCTTGATTTATCAGCACTCCAGTTTCCTAGTCCCGAAGTTGAATTATAATATCCATAACTATTTCCGATTCCATAGTACAAGGTATCAGCATAGGTTTTATTGAAAGTTGCAAATGTTGAATTCCAGAATCCTAAACCATTTGATGTTGTTAAATACAATGTATCTGCATAGGTTTTATTCCAATTGAATAAACTCAAATATGTAGAATAATTCCCTGTCCACATAGGATCTTTTTCGATAAATGTCCAATCTTTAATCAATCCAGTTGCATTCCAGTCTTTAATTAATCCAGTTGTGTTATAGGATGCATAGGTGGAATTGTATGTTGAAATATTTGTTAATTGTGCACCATTGCCAAATAGATATGCCCCTGTAAGATTTCCGATTATATTTAAATTTCCGGAATCATCCAGTCTCATAGTGTCAATACCTCCATGTTTCCAGGTAATTGCTGATACATTCGCTAAGCTAATTAATAGCATAACAAAAATTAAAAATAGTATCCTCTTTTTCATTTTAATATTCTATAATAACCTCTGTATTATTATTGTAAATATTTCCTCCTTTTGCTAGTGTAATATTTTCTGTAACATTTAATGTTCCCACAATATTTAAAGCATTTTGTGGAGTGATAGTATTAATACCAATTTTTCCTCCAAGTTGATAAATCACGGAATTATTCATGCTATTTGTGTCATTCCACATTGAAATATAATTTGCACTTCCTTGTCCTCTTGTAGATGAAGGTATTGTTGTAGAATTATAATATCCATAACTATTTCCTATTCCATAATATAAACTGTCTGCATAGGTCTTATTGAATCCAGATTGTGTACTATTCCAAGTTTCAATTCCTATCGCTTTATACAATCCATTTGCAGAAGCTGTTGTTGAATAGCTTGATTTATCTGCACTCCAATTTCCGACATAGATTGCTAAATCTGCAATTTTAGAATAGTATGTAAAATTAGCTGTCCACAATGGATCTGTCTCAGCTGTTAGATAACTTCCTTTTCCTTGATATAATATATCAGCATATGTTTTATTCCAATTGAATAAACTTAGATATATAGAATAGTTTCCTGTCCACATAGGATCTGTTTCTACAAATGTCCAATCTTTTATGAATCCGGTAGTATTCCAATCTTTAATCAATCCTGTTCCATTCAAAAGATTAGATGCTGCAGTTGTTTGATTATAATTCCAAGCTATTCCAGAATATAATGTATCTGCGTATGTCTTATTCCAATTGTCTCCATAATTAACAGGAGCATACAAAGTATCAGCATAGGTTTTGTTAAATCCATTTGAAGTTGAATTCCAGTAGGCAAGAGTATTAGAGCTAATCGGATAATATAATGTGTCTGCTACGGCTTTAGTTGAATAGCTACTCTGATTAGCAGTCCACAGCGGGTCTGTCTCAGTTGTTAAAACAGCTTGGCTATTTGAATAAACTGTTCCATTTGCATAAATATTTCCTCCGAAATAACCTTCATTCCATCTAAGAGAAGCAGAACCAATATCAAATTGATTATCAAAGTGATTTTCTGGTATTATTGATCCATTTATATTTAATGTAGAAACTTGCAATGAACTAATATTATACACATAAACACTTTGAGCATACAAATCTCCATTTCTAATACTTAAACCTCCAGATGTCCAACCATTATTAAAATTATATTCTCCAGTCCCATTATCTCCTGTTTTTTTTATGAAAGTTTGGTCAGCATAGCTAATTGCAGGAGTAGTCTGATTGTATGCCCATGTGTTATAAGTTGAATTATAAGTTGATTCCCATGCACTTCTATTAGCTGTGACATCTTGACTTATTAAATCATAGGTTGAATTATATGTTGAATTAATAAAATTTAAGTTATTTGTAAAATTACTCATTGATGTATACCCTCTATTTCCTAGATTATCATTTAACTGAGATAGGTTTTGCAATGTTGTTGAATTATAATATCCATAACTATTTGATTTTAAATAAAAGTTTGATGTGTCAATTGTCCAATCTTTAATCAATCCTGTTCCATTTAAGATGTTTGTAGCTGCAGTTGTTTGATTATACGCCCAAGTATCATAGGTTGAATTATATGTTGAATTAATAAAATTTAAGTTATTTGTAAAATTACTCAATGAAGTATAAC
>CAIKWG010000031.1 GCA_903831045.1 uncultured archaeon
CCCAAAATTTAAGATAAACATCCTTTGCGATTTCATCTTGAGTTTTATCAATTCCGGCGATTGCCAAAATAGATTGAATAACAGCTACTCCACAATAGCCTTCTTTTTCTTGAAAACGATGATGTTCAGTCCAATCTATAGGCATAAATAGATTCTATCATAATAACAGATTCTTGTCAAGTATGAATAAACATTTTATTCTATGCATCTTTATCCTGTACGTTTCTGTACAGAATCTAATAACCTAATTCTTTTGCATGGGTATCGCACAATGTTTTTACCCACCCATGGCTAATTCGTTCTTTGGCTGTCCAAAATTCTCCACAAATCTCACAAATATGCGAGGAGAATGTTTCATATCGTTGGACAATATTAAAAATTTCATCTGACTCAGACGATAAATATATTCGAAGAGTCCCAAATTTTTCTTTGATCTGTAAAATTTCAGTATCTAGTTTTTCTTTTTTGGCCTCTTCTTCTAGTTTTTCAATGCATTCATCAATGAGTGGCCACCAGCCTTTATCTGTTTCATAACCAAAAGCCATTGTGTTATTTTTTAATGTTGGATCAGGATTTATTAATTTTGATTTTTTCATTTCTTTGCTTTCTTTTTCGTTTTCTTTTCTTTTTCAGTGATTCGAGGATGCCTTACCGCAATCTTATTGATATATTTTCTGATGCTTCTGTCTGTTTTGGAATCGTTAAAAATCTTCTTTTGAATAGCCAATGCTGTTGCAATTTCTTCTGAGAAAAACTTTTCGTCCTCTGGTAGACAATTTACCACAAATACACTATCATCATCAAAATATACCTTTGCCAATAATCCCTCAACAAAAACAACTTTTATGGGCTTATAATTTTTAGGTTGCGGAAAATTAATAGTCCATTGATAACTAGTTGCCGGTTCCCATTTTATTGTACCAGACCAACTACTAGTCAAATCTATTCCATTAATCATAAGGCAATGACCTCCTGTTATTTCTTTTGGCATATTATCCTTTCTAGAATTTTATATGAGAAGCAAAAGCAACTATTACAAATAGAACAAAACAAACCATTGTAAAAAGTAGTAGATATTTATTTTCTTTTATCCGCGAAATAAGTTTATGCATAAAACGAGAGATTTATGTATTATACAAACATGCTTATACTATCTGTTTCTTCATCGTACATAACGCCGCTTCTAATTAATTCTAAAATCTGTTCTTCGGTTGCCTTTCTAGATAATTTATCTGGTTCAATCTCTAAATAAATTTCGTCATGTTCGGCGGCAGATATCATGTCATTGGTACTTGGAAAAAGTTTATCTAAAAGCAGAAAAGCGTGTAAATCCGGACGATTGCTTAATTTGTTTTCTACTTTATCAAATTCCAAAAATTCATCTTCATATTTTTTACAAAGTTTTTCTAATTTTTTCATATTCTCTCCTGTTCATAAATTGTTCATTCTATTAATTAATTTGCCACTCTTATTTTTGTAAGAATTCCATTTTTAATTTCTTTTTGAACAGAACGATAAAGCATATCATTATCTATTTGTAATAAAGACTTAATGTTTTTAAAAATAATTTTACAAGCACGTTCAACCTCTCTATTAGTTAAATCATCATCGTTTTTGGTTATAATTTCTACTTGTACAAGAACAGTATTTTTCATTATTTCTCCTATATGCATAAAAGTCTTGTTTTATGTGTGTTTCTAAAAAGGAACCCAATCTGGGTCGTCTAAGTGTTCATCAATTTCTTCTGGTTCTTGATAACACGTGCTATGTTCACATTCCGGATTTGTACAAACCCAATCATCAAAATTCGAGAAACCTTTGTTTTCCAATGGATAGTCACAAAAAAGACAACAAGGATATTCGGGAGGTAATTGTGGATCGAAGTTATTCTTCTTCATTCTCACCCAACTCCATTTCTTCTGGTGATGACAACCAGATTTCTCCCATTTCAA
>CAIKWG010000032.1 GCA_903831045.1 uncultured archaeon
ATTCGTTCCGGTGATTACTCCTACCAGGTTCTTTCAACCAGAGATGTAAACCTGAATAAAAAACTTCGTGTTCTAGGAAAGAATGTTGATGCGAAAAAACTTTCTGAAACAGCAGATTTTATTGCTTATCCTAAAAAGTAAAAGATGGCTAGATCTAAAAAGATTCCTGAAGAGACTTGTCTGGATATTTCTAAGTTAATTGAAACGGCTATCTTGTTGATTAAAAAGAAGGACGAAATTTTTAGTTATAAAGGTAAAATAGCTAAATTGGAACTAAAAGTTGCAGAATTGCAGAATCAATTAGGATTTGGACAAATTGCAATTGATAAGAAAAATATAGAAATCCAGCATTTAAGAAAAGAGTTGGAGACTATTTCTTCATCACATATTCAGCTTCAATGGGATTATGATTCGTATAAATTTAGGACTCTTCGGGATAAACAACTACTTGAAACTCATATTTTTTCGATGGAATTAGAAAACAAAGCAATGTCAGACCTTATAAAGAATCTTTATTCAACACTTACATTCTTTGGATTTATCAAGTTCCAATGGATGAAACTTATTGGTAAACCAAAACAATTTTAATTATGGACACAAACACAGTAACATTAAGCCTTGTAGAGTACAATAGACTCAGGGATTTTGACCTCAATGTAAAGAAGAATCCAGTGGTTATACATAGACCAAGATTCGACTCCGCCAATTCTCTTTATTTTGACAAAGACATTTACTTTTCAAATGATGAAGCAGTAAAGCATATTGCAAAAATCAATGAAGGGTTTGAAAAAATCCTACACGATAAAGATATTCAACTTGCCGAAAAGGATATGCAGATCAAAACTATCTGCAAATCTCCGGTTTATAAAGCAAGAACTAGGAAGGAACTTTTAATACAATTTTTTAAAACCTTTCGGTGGTGGTAATCGATCAAATGTTATGAATGAAAATTATTTATCTTCGCATTATGAAAAAACGCATTCGCAAAAAGCTGTTCAAGAAGTGGGTGAAAGCGGTTAAGTTGGGAAACGATTTTTTTAGTTAATAGGAGCTTATCGAATGCTTTAGGAATTAAAGGATCTGGTGCATATTGGCAAAAAAAGAAGAGATTAAAAAATGGCGCTTTACTTCCAGAGTATTTATCCGCTAAATATTTGCGGCCATTTATTAGTGAAGAATTGCACGTAAAACTTTCTAATCTAATATCTTATACCAGCAAGGGCGGAGTAGAGTCTGAGGGAATTTCAGCAGAAATTCTTGCAGATATATGCGATA
Source organism: uncultured archaeon (assembly GCA_903831045.1). Taxonomy (GTDB): domain Archaea; phylum Nanobdellota; class Nanobdellia; order Pacearchaeales; family GW2011-AR1; genus GW2011-AR1. The sequence continues at coordinate 1,276 of CAIKWG010000032.1, forward strand.
TTTATATTAAAGCTAATGAAAAGGGCGCTTTGTCTGATAATCAATATATTGCAGAAAACGCCTACAAAATTTTGCATCAGAACTTTGCATATGCGACCCTTTATCCGCCCCCAAGTTTGGACGGTAACCCCAAGTTGGTCGAAAAAAAACCCGAATGACTTGGGACATCCGGGTTAATTTTTTGTTCGAGTTTGTTACTTCTTTTTTCCCTTTCGGCTTTTGCACGTCCGAAAGAAGAGTAGCACGCACGTTCTGATATGCAAATCTATGTTATTTCAAATTATTAAACTTCTAATAGCATTAAAAAGTTTCATATTTTTACATTATTTGTAATTAATATAAATAACTTTTTAAAGATAGAACATATCCTATTGAGATTCTTACTAAAAATATTAGCGTAAATTATCCTATGGTTGGTGGAATAGGTATTGACAATAGTAGTCTGAAGTGGAATTGATCTCCTATACTTTGGCCTCACGGTTCGA
>CAIKWG010000033.1 GCA_903831045.1 uncultured archaeon
CAAGTTGTCCAACCAACTGTTTCTCCCATAGTAGATGAACTGAAGTCTGCTACAACCAAACTAAATTCTGCAACCACATTAGATGAACTACAGGCTGCTACAAATGAAGCTGAAGCAAAGGTTATAAAACTGGTGGGAAGGCAAAAAAATCCGCCCCTGTTTTTTAGAATAATGGGAAGAATAAGACAAATGAAAGCAAAAAGGGCATCATTGATTGTTGGAGGACTTGCAACAGCTGGTGCAGTTACATATGGTGCTAAAAAACTTTATGATAAAAATAAAAACAAACCAGTTCAAAAAGAGTCAATCATGTTTTTAAATAAGAATGACAAAAAAGATCTTACTTATGCTATGAAGAAATCTATCATCAATGAATTCAAACGGAATCCCAAATGGTTTGGAGAAAGGTTAAAAGAAGCTGTTATGTTTGTTTTAAAAGAAGCAACATACGAACAGCTTTTAAATCTTACATTCAATCCTAAAAGGGGAAAGAAAGAATATCCTACTTCTGTTTTAGAAATGGTTGCAATCAAAACAATTCTTGAGCAGAATAAAGAAACTGAAAGAAAAATATTATTTGAGTCTCTTTCAAATATAAAGAATATTTTAATGGAAAAGAAAAAGAATTGGATTAAAGGAGCAATTAAACATCCTGGTGCACTACATAAATCACTTCATGTTAAAAAGGGTGAGAAAATTCCAGTAGCAAAACTTGAAAAAGCTACTCATAGTAAAAATCCTAAGTTGAAGAAACGAGCTGTGTTAGCTCAAAATCTTAAGAATATGAATAAAAAGAAATAATGATATTCGCTTTAAGGCTAAAATAACATGAAATCAATTGATAAATTTTTAAGTGAATTAGAGGTAACTCCTGCTGAAACTGATATTGTGAAGAGATTGTTAATAGCAGGAGATAGTGCTATAGATGTTTTAAATGTTAAGTATAAAAGAAAAATAGCTGATATGTTACAAAAAAGGGAAAACAAGCAAAAAGAAAAAATACAGAAACAACAAATGACTAAAAAGAAACCTATAATTAAGAAATGAATGAAAATATTTTTTACACTTACATATATCTTGATCCTAGAAAATTAGGATTATATCAATATGGGAATTATACGTTTGAATATGAACCATTTTATGTTGGTAAAGGTAAAGGAAATAGATTAAATGAACATTTGTATATAGTAAAAAAAGAAAATTGTAAATCAGAAAATAATTATCGGGATTATAAAATCAGAAATATTTTAGATGAAAATTTTAAACCAATTATTTTAAAAGTTGAAGAAAATTTATTTGAACAAGAGGCATTGAATTTAGAAATTTGGTTAATTTGGGCAATTGGAAGAGCCAATTTGCATACAGGAATATTAACTAATCTTACTGATGGTGGGGATGGTGTATCAGGAAGAATTATTTCTGAAAGGGAAAGACAAAGGATGATTGATTGGGGAAAAAATAATTCTTTGGGTGAAAAAAATGGCATGTTTGGAAAAACACATTCTTCTGAAACTAAAATGAAAATATCTGAAAAATTAAGAGTTGTGATGAAAGGAAAATTAACAGGTGAAAAAAATGGCATGTTTGGAAAAACACTTTCTGCTGAAGCAAGAAAAAAAATAGGGGATTCTTTCAGAGGGAAAACCTCTCATATGAAAGGAAAATCATATGATGAAATTCATGGTAAAGAAAAAGCTGAATATTTAAGAGAATCTCATTCAAGGAGGATGACTGGTTCAGAAAATCCAATATTTGGAATTCAAAGATCAGAAGAAACAAGAGAAAAGATAGGTAAAAAAAATAAAGGAAAAATTCGTACCAAAGAAGTAAGAGAAGAAATGTCTAAAGTAAGAAAAGGAAAACCATCTGGAAATAAGGGTAAAAAATTTAAATGGTCAGATGAAGACAGAATAAGATTATACGCAGACAGATTTAAAAAAAAGAAAGTAGATAAATAATGGCTTCTGGAAGCTGTTATGTTATTAGTGACATACATTCTTGCTGGGAAAAATTTCCAAAATCAATTCCTAGAGATGCTTCTAAAGTTATATTATTAGGTGATATGTGGAATAAGGGAAGCCAACAAATCCAGATGTTATCATGGTGCCTTAAACATAGACATGATGAAAGATTTGTTTTTGTCTGGGGAAATGCCGAGAGTCGTGCAAATTGTGAGGTTGTTTTAAAATTTTTTCCTAATCAACCAAAATTAATGACTCCTTGGTTTGGTACACATACTGGTTATGAAAGAAATAAAAATATTTCTAATATAATAATAAATCTTGTAGAACAGAGAGTTATCAAGTTAGATGATGTAATGGACTATTTTCAAAACTGTTTAAAATGGTATCATGTTGAACCAGGCAATAATGGAATAAAGTGGATATGTGCACATGCTTCCTGGGAATTGAATAAGGGATTCCATAATCAAGATAAATTGAACCTTGTATATGACAGTCATAACCTTTTAGCTAAGTTAAGGAAGAAAGATTATATTCCTAATATTCCAAAAGAATATAATGGTTATAATTGGATTTTTGGACATGTTCCGATTTATTCTTTCAGCAATCAAATTGACCCTCCTGTTGTTCTTAAAAAAAGATTCTATTATATTGATGCGGGTATCTTTAAAAGAAGTCGTATAATTTTTTATCTTAAAATAAAGTGAGAATTTTAATATGTCAGAAGAAACTAAAGATCCCAAACAG
>CAIKWG010000034.1 GCA_903831045.1 uncultured archaeon
ATACTCTAAAATATAGTTTATAATATATATCTTGAATAATATAATTACAAATTAGAATGTTCCCTCTCTCGTGGTGCGAAGGTTTTTAAAACTAAGAAAGAATAAAAATTCATGGAAAATCTAGTATTCTTAGCAGATAAAAAATCTAATGCCTGGGATTTTGCAGAAAAAATTCAACAGTATATTAAATCCACTAAACAGGAAGAATTTCCTCTTTATAACATTCCAATAGGTAAATTTAGAAATCAAGAAACTCAAATTGAACCAACCGAAAACATTAGAAAAAAAGAAGTTTATTACATTGCTGACTCAACGAAAACTCCCAATGAACTTTGGGTAGAACTTATGCTTGTAAAAGATATGGCTCTTCGTGCATCAGTAGCATCCTATAATTTGATTCTTCCAGATTTACCCTATCAAAGGCAAGATAGAAAAGACAAAGCAAGAGTTCCAATTTCTGCAAGTGTTTTTGCAAATTCCATTTCTCCAGGAACAAAAAGAATCATTACCATGGATTTGCATGCAGATCAGATACAAGGGTTTTATCCTGCTACAACTCCCGTTGATCCACTAAAAAGTTTTCCAGTTGTTGCAAGATATTTAGTTACTAATCACAAAGAGGATTTAGAAAATCTTCTAATTGTTGCACCAGACCAAGGAGAAGTGAAGAGAGCTCTGAGTTTTCAGAGACGCCTAGAGAAAATTGGAATAGATAATTCTGGATTCGGATTTATGATTAAAGATAGAAGAAAGGCAGGGGAAATTCAAGAGATGAAATATGCTGGAGAAGATCCAAAAGGAAAGAATATACTTTTGCTAGATGATATAATTGATTCGGGAAATACTCTATGTGCAGCAGCATCAGTTTTAAGAGAAAAAGGTGCACAAAAACTAATGGCCTATGGAACTCACGGACTTTTTACTAAGGGAACATGTGAACTAAATAATTATCTTGATCATATATTTACAAGTAATACTCATAATTCTCCATCAGTTCCAGGTGTTGAGGTAATTGATGTAAGCTCACTGTTTGCAGAGGCAATTTATAGAGCACAGAAGGGTTCATCTATTTCTGAATTATTTCAATAACTCTTGTTTAGTTAAGTTTTTAAGTCATAAATTGTTTGAATTTCTAATTTATGCGGGGGTGCCGGAGTGGTCAAACGGGCAGGACTTAAGATCCTGTGGCTTTAGCCTACGCAGGTTCGACCCCTGTCCCTCGCATAATTCCGTTTAATCAATATTTGAAATTATTTAAAAAACTAAATCTACTTTTTCTCTTGATTTATAGAAATTTTAACTCCAAGTTCTTCTAATCTTTTAAAATTCATTTGCATGATTGCTTCAACATTCTGAGTTATTCTTACAAGTTCATTTCTTTCTTGTACCAAAGTATTAAGTGAACCACGAAGAAAAGCAATTTCTTGTTCCTTTGAAAATTTAGGAGCTTCTTTTTTATCTTCTACCATTTATTCTTTTCCTCCTTTTAGCCAGTTATATACAGACTTAGCAGCTATTGCTCCTTGGCTGGCTGAAACAACAACTTGCTTTAATTTAGAACTAGTAATATCTCCTGCAGCAAAAATGCTTTCTACAGAAGTTTTCATATCTTCATCAACTTTGATAAACTTTTCCTTGTCTAATTTTATTCCAAGTTTTTTTGTAAATTCAATTAAAGGTGTAGATCCAATTTCAACAAAAATACCATTTACATTCAATGTTTGTAACTTGCCTTTTTGTAAGATTTCTAATCCTTCAACTTTTTCTGTTCCGATAATATTTTTTGGGACAGCTCCATAAAAAATCTTAACATTTTTTTTCTGCTTTAATCTTTGTTGATTTAATTCTTCACATCTAAGTTCTTCTCCTCTATAAACTAAATAAACATTCTTAGCTAAATCCGAGAGTGCTAAAGCAGAAGTTGCAGCACAATCGCTTCCACCAATAACTGCTACGTCTTTATTTTTAAAAAAGAATGCATCGCACGTTACACAATAGCTAACGCCTCTTCCTACTAATTCTTCTTCTCTCTTAATTCCCAACTTCTTCCTATCTGTTCCAGTAGCTATAATAATTGTTTTAGAATTTAACTTTTCTTTTTTTGTTTTAATTAAAAATCCATCTTTTTCTTTTTCTAGAGAATCAACTTCAGCCATTATAAAATCAACTTCATATTTTCTTACCTGATCATAAATTTGTTTCATTAATTCAGAACCTTTTCCATTAAATCCAGGCCAATTTTCTAGGGCCAAAATTGAATTGGCGGTTCCACCAATATCTCTACTGATAATTGCTGTTTTTAATCCATTTCTAGCTGAATATAATGCTGCAGTTAGACCTGCTGCCCCTGCTCCAATAATAGCCACATCGTAGTTTTTCATAAAATAATAACACGGAACTAGTTTATAAGTATTTCAGATAACTGCAAAGTACTGCCAATTTATTTCAGTTTACTTAATTCATCAGCATACAAATTTATTTAAACCTTCAAAAATTGAAATTTTAATGGAATCAATTTATCTTTTAGAAAATGTCCAGGAAGGAAGTGGGCATAAAATAGATTTAAGTAATTTTTATTTTAAACTATCTGAAGTTTTTCCATCAATAAAAGCTCAAGAATTACATTCACAAAACCTCAGAAGTGGAGGCATCATTCCTAAACCCACCCTTGTTGATTTCTATGCTCTTGGGAGAAATCAGTCTTTAACCGTTTGTTATTATCTCAATTCTGTTTTTGGAGCTGATTGTAAAAATCCAAAAGAAGTTAATGGCAACCCAAGAATAATCGAGAAGATAGAAATCATTCCTAAAAACTTGGAGTCTTCTGCCAAAGCAAGACTGGAAAGATTAATTTCTGATTACAATTAATTCTCCAAAAACCTTTATTAATCCTATCTGTCTTTAATATTTATGAAAGAAATTGTTGCAAAAATTATTGAAACAGCTCTTAAAAAAGAAAAAATAAATCTTTCTCAAGATAAAATCCTAGAATTAATAGAAGTTCCAAGAGAAGCCACACTAGGAGATTTTGCATTTCCGTGTTTTGTTCTTGCATCACAATTGAAATCTTCCCCAAACAAAATTGCAATTAAGCTGAGAGAAACAATCGGAAAAACTCCCAAAGAATTTGAAGATATTCAATCCGTTGGTCCATATCTTAATTTTTTTGTAGACAGAAAAACACTAGCAGTAAAGACAGTTCAAGAGGTAATAAAGCTAAAAGAAAAATATGGATCTTCAAATGAGGGAAAAGGAAAAGTAATAACCATAGACATGTCTTCTCCTAATATCGCAAAGCCTTTTGGTATAGGTCATTTACGTTCTACCATAATCGGAAATTCCATTGGAGAGATTTCTAAAAAATTGGGATATAGGGTAATAAAAATTAATTATCTCGGAGACTGGGGAACTCAATTTGGAAAGATGATTGTTGGCTGGAAAAAATTAGGTAATGAAACAGAATTGAAAAAAGATCCAATAAAGTTTATGCTTAAACTTTATGTTGAGGGGAATAAAGAAGAGTATGAACAAGAAGCAAGAGATTGGTTTAAAAAATTAGAAAATGGAGATAAAGAAGCAACAGCTTTATGGAAAAAATTTAAGGAATTGAGTTTAAAAGAATTTGATGAATTATACAAAATACTAGGAATTAACTTTGATGAAATTTCTGGAGAATCTCTCTATAATGATAAAATGGATAAAACCATTAAAGAATTAGAAGATAAAAAATTATTAAAAGAATCAGATGGGGCTTTAGTAGTTGATTTAGAAAAATACGGCTTGGGAGTTTCTCTAATAAAAAAATCAGATGGAGCCACTCTCTATGCCACAAGGGACATCACCGCTGCAATTGATAGGTTTAAGAGGTATAAATTTTCAAAAATGATCTATGAAGTTGGTCAAGAACAAAAATTACATTTTCAACAATTTTTTAAAATTTTAGAATTAATGGGCTATGATTGGGCAAAGGACTGCATGCATGTTTATCATGGATTATATCTTGACAAAGATGGAAAGAAATTTGCTACAAGAAAAGGGAAGACTGTGTTCATGGAAGATATTCTTAATGAAACCATGGACCTTGCAAAAAAAAGAATTGAAGATAAAAATCCTAAATTAAAAAATAAAAAAGAGGCTGCAAAAAAAATTGCAATTGGAGCAATTTTTTACGGAGATTTAAAAAATTTTAGGGCCAATGATATGGTTTTTGATTTAGACAGATTCCTAGAATTTGAAGGAAATACTGGCCCATATCTTCTCTATAGTTATGCAAGGGCAAAATCAATTCTAAGGAAAGTAAAAGCTAGAAAAACAAACATCTTATTTGAAGATCTTGAGGAGAAAGAAATTGAACTAGTAAAAAAGATTTCAGAATTTTCTTCAATAATTGAAAAAGCCTATGAACAAATGAATCCTTCAATAATTGCAAATTATTCTTATCAGCTTGCACAAATATTCAACGAGTTTTATCATGAATGCCCAGTTATGGGTTCAGATAAAGAAACATTTAGATTAATGTTAGTTGAAGCTTTCTCTCAAGTTCTAAAGAATTCTCTAGCTCTTCTTGGAATTGAAACTCTAGAAGAAATGTAATTTTCTATTACAATAATCCTTAAAAACCGTTATTAGTTAAAAAATAAATGCAATCAGGAAATTATATTCTAGGAAACGGATTAACTATCGCAGGATTTAATCATTACATAAAACCCTTATTAGAAAAACAAGCGGTTGAACTAACTGATTATATGGAATTTACAAGTAATTTATTTGAAGCAAATAATGCAGAGCATATTCTAGTTTCTGTCAAAGGAACAAATTTAACCAATATGGTAAAAGAATCGATACATTCTGCTAGAAAAATAATAGATGACGTATCTCGCCAATTTCAGGAAAATCAATTGGCATGGGGCCATCAAATTTCTTCGAGAGGAAACCCTTATCTTAAGGAACTAGGAGTATACTCGGATGAAGAAACAGCTTCAAAAGTCTATCAAAATCTTGCAGTTCAATATTCTTTAGACAGTTTACATTCTGCGGTTGAAGAAAAAACAGAAGAAATAAAAGAGATGCTAAATGAATTTGGAAATAAATTCCAATAATTAATTCTTTAAACTCTTTTGGCTATTTTATCTTATGAAATTATCCCCCAAAAACAAAATATTCCTTGCACCAATGGAGGAAGTAAATGATCCTGCATTTAGACTTATATGTAAAAAAGCAGGAGCAGGATTAACCTATACTCCTTTAAGCTCACCGCTTAATCCAAGACCATTAATCCTAGATGATAAACCCATTCTTCAGTTATTTGCAACTTCCACAAAAGGCATAAAAGAATTTATGAAAAAATATGATAAGAAAGTTTCTGGTTGGGATTTTAATCTGGGTTGTCCATCAGACTTAGCAAAAAAGCATGGTTTTGGTTCTTATTTAACAGATTTAGAAATAATTGAATCAATTGTTAAAGAGATGAGAAAAAATACTAAAAAACCTCTCTCAATAAAAATAAGAAAATCTCTCATTGCCTATGCACTGTTAAAAATAGCAGAAAAATATTGTGATTCAATAGCCATTCATCCGAGAACAAGAGCCCAGGGTTACGCCGGGGAACCAGATCTAGAATGGGCAAAGGATTTTAAATCAAAATCAAAAATTCCAGTTATTTATTCAGGTAGTGTTAATGAATATAATGCAAAAGATTTGTTAAAAACTTTTGATTATCTAATGGTAGCTCGTTCAGCCATAGGGCATCCAGAAATATTTGCAAAACTAACCAATAATAAAAAATTCAAAAAATCTTTCAGGGATTATCTAAAACTAGCAGAAAAATATAAAATTCCATTCAGGCAAATTAAATTTCAAGCAATGCAATTTACAAAAGGAGAGCGTGGTTCAAGAAAACTTAGAGACCAAATGTATAGAATAAAAACATTAGAAGAATTAGAAAAATACCTCTAATTTAAAATAATAAAAACATAAAAAATTAAAAAAATAAATTTTACTTCTTTTTGCAACAACAGCCCTTAGCCATGTGGAATATTATTAATAGAACTGTAATTCCTAAATAAACTCCCCAATGGACACTTAATAATGCTCTTCCCAATCCAGTCCACACTGTTATTAAGAACAACAAGAAAGCCATGCTCGCAAGTTTAGCTGAGAACATTCTGCAACCGCAATGATGATGCTCATGCATATCGCAACATTCCTCTTTAACTGCTTTTTTTGTACTTCTTTTTTTTGCCATTTTTTACCTCCTTTTATTCAGTATAATTCAATTTTATTAAGCCAATTTTAGCTTTTATACCTTACTGATATTAAATTTTCTTAGACCCTCTTTATAAAAAATCAATCCTGAAGGCGTCATCCTTTTTTCTTTAATTAATTTCCTTGCATAGCTCAGAGTATTTTCACTCCATCTGCTATTTTTGTTTCTTCTAACAAATGTTCTAATAAATTTATCTTCATCTAATCTGTTTATTGTTGTATCAATCCATCCAAAACAAAGGGCTTCTTCGAGAAGTTCTCTATGACTAGGAGAAGGTTTCTTTGTATGCTTTTTATGAACAACTAATTCAACTCTTTTTTCTTTATCATGATTTGACAATAGCCAATCTCTAAACTCTGCTTTATCGAATATTTCAATCTGCATGTGGATATCCTAAGAAAAAATTTTTACTTTGCTGGTTTCATATCTTTCCAAGCAAGTTCAAACAATTGTTCAAGTGCTTGAGCAAAGAATTCTGTATTAATCCAAACTCCAACATCGTAATTCGGATGGAATTTTTCATCATCTAGAAGCATAAACATCAATTGATTTGAATCAATTATTACAAATCTTGCTTTTATATTCTGCATATTTCTAACCTCAGCAACTTTGCTTAATTCTTTAGCAACTGCAAGATTATTCTTATCAATTGGAGCAGCAATTCTTATTTTTACTCCTCTCTTTTTTATTTTATCTAAACTTGGCATTAAAGCTTCAAGTTTTCTATTTAATCCTTCAGCGGTTGTAATAATTGTAACTGTCTTTTCCGCATCTCTAATCATCATATCTAAATGGTTGTATAAATTCTGTCTTCCTTTCAAACTACCAGATAAATCAGATGGTTCAACAAATTTAATTCCCTTAGTAAACAATCCAGTTAATTCTTCAAGAACTTCATCTCCCTTCAAAACTTCTAATCTCTTTGTTCTTTCTTTAGCATCATTCATAAGATTCTTTTTAACTCTTTCAACCACTTCTTCTGGCTTTAGAGCAACAAATTTGATTGGTTTTCCTAGTTTCATAAGGATAAAACCCTTCTTTTCTAGACTTTCTAGGATATCGTAGGTTCTAGATCTAGGTACATCAGAAATATTACTTAATTCTCCAGCAGTAGAAGTTCCTCTTGAAAGTAGCGCTGTCCAAACCTTAACTTCGTAAAGGTTCAAATCAAATATCTTTCTAAGCCTACTTAAAAATTCTTCTCTAACTATCATGTTACTATTTTTATGTTATTTTAGTTTTTAAATATTGCTATCCTGTATTGGTACTAATGAGATGTTATCCCTCATGAGTTTTACATTTCAATAGCAATTTCAATCTCTTTTTCTTTAACTTTAAAGTTTTGAATATTTTTAAATTCTTTGTTTCTCTTCGCTGATATCGTTAATTTTGGAGCGTTAACCCTTTCCTTCAAAAATGTCTTTTGCTTCTCAAGTGCTTTAACTAAATCTTCATTTGTAAAAATAAATAGTTCAATTTTGTCTGTTTTTTGTAATCCAAGGTCCTTTCTAAAGGCCTGAACTTTCCTAGAAATTTCACGGGCATAGCCTTCTGTTTCAAGTTCTGGGGTTATCTTTGTGTCCAATTCTACTTTGAATTCAGTTGCCTTTTTGAATTCAATTTTTTTAACATTTAGCTGTTCTAGGATAATTTCTTTATACTGATCCAAGCTCTTAAAATCCTTAATAAATATAGTTGCTTTTGTCAGGGGCCATTTTAAACTAATTTGTTTTTGGTCTCTTTGTTTTAATCCTTCAGAAACAATTTCTCTGATTGTTTCCATATTGGCCATCAGTTCTTCATTAATGAGTTTTTTATCATACTTTGGCCAAGTTTCCAAGTGAACTGATTTTTTCTTTCCATTCATATCTTGATAAATCTTTTCAGTTGCAAAAGGTATAATCGGAGCAAGAACTCTAACTACTTTTTCTAGGACATATCTTAGTGTTTTTTTTGCTTCAATGTCTCCATCATTAAACCTATCTCTAGAATTTCTAACATACCAAGTAGATAGATCGTCCAGGTATTTTTTAATCTCGTTACAAGCTTTGTCTGCCTTGTAGGCTTCCATGTATTTTTCAACATTGTCAGTGAGTGATTCTGTTTTTGAAATAATCCATTCATCCATAATGTTCTTACTTTTTTTGTAAGTCAAATCTGCATCTTCCTTATAAAGATTATAAAAATTTCCAATGTTATACAAAATACCCAGTACTTTTTTATATACTTCATCCATCCCTTTCTCTGAAAAATTAAAATCATCTGCATTCATCAATGCCGGGTTTAATAAGTAGAATCTAAGAGAATCAGCTCCATATTTTTCAACAATTTTTAAGGGGTCTGGATAATTATTCAGTGATTTGGACATTTTTTTACCATCTTCAGCAAGAATTGTTCCGGTTGCTAAAACATTTTCAAAAGGTATCTTATCAAACAATATTGCAGAGAGAGTGATCATATAATAAAACCAAGTTCTTGTCTGAGCGATGTATTCCACTACAAATTGAGCAGGAAAGTTCTCTTCGAAAAACTTTTTATTTTCAAATGGATAGTGAAATTGTGCAAAGGTCATTGAACCACTTTCAAACCAGCAATCCAGAACTTCCGGAATTCTTGTATACTCTTCTTTACCAATTTCTAGTTTAACCTTATCTAAATAATCTTTATGCAAATCAATTTCTCCTTTTGGGAGAGATTTTGCATATTTTTTTAATTCTTCAATAGAACCCAAAACTTTTATTTTTCCAGTTTTGCTCTTCCACATTGGAATCGCAGTTGCCCAATATCTATTTCTAGTAATATTCCAATCAGGTGCACTAGAAATGTTATTTTGCATTCTACCTTCTTTTAAAAATTCTGGAATCCAATTAATGTCAAGGTTCAATTCTAAAAGTCTATTTTTTATTTTCTGAATATCAACAAACCATGCAGGCAATGCTCTATAGATTAATTTTGTTTGACATCTATAGCAAAAAGGATATTCATGTTCTAGTTTTTTAGAAGATATAGCTTTTCCAGCCTTTTTCAAATCAATTACTATTTCTTCATTCACATCATGTACATATTTCCCGGCATAATCACTAACTTCTTTTGTGAAATGTCCTGTTTCATCAACGGGTTGGACCATAGGAATATTATACTTTCTACATACAACATTATCATCTTCTCCAAAAGCTGGAGCAGTGTGTACGATTCCAGTTCCATCTTCAGCAGTTACAAAATCCCCCAGGATAAATCTGAATGCATTTGGAGTATTTTTAAAATAGGGATAAAGAGGTTCGTATTCTTTTCCTTCAAGTTCTTTTCCTTTTACTTCTTTTACAATTTCATATTCTTCTTTAGATTTATAAAAGTTAGAAATCAAATCCTTAGCAAGAACATAGATGTTTTTATCTGATTTGTCTCTTACATAATCATAAACCAAATTTGGATTTACAGCCAGAGCTAAATTCGAAGGTAATGTCCAAGGAGTAGTTGTCCATGCAAGGGCATAGCTATCTTTTTCGTTTTTAAGTTTAAATTTAACAGTTACGGTTAAATCCTTAACTATTTTGTACGAATTATCCATTGCTATTTCAGATTTAGCAAGAGGAGTTGCACAACGAGGGCAATACATTAATATTTTTTCTCCTTCATACAAATATCCCTTATCATAAAGTTGTTTGAATGCCCACCAAACAGATTCTATATAATTAGTATCCATTGTTTTATAGCCGTTATCAAAATCTACCCATCTACCAATTCTATCAATGTATTGTTGCCACTCTCGAACATAGGTTAAAACTTTCTTTCTGCAAAAATTATTAAACTTATCAACTCCCATCTTCTCAATTTCATCCTTAGAATTAATCTTTAGTTCTTTTTCAGCAATGTTTTCTACTGGAAGACCATGGCAATCCCATCCCCAATTTCTTTTTACATATCTTCCCTGCATTGTAAAAAATCTTGGAAATACATCTTTTAAAATAGAAGCAAGTAGGTGTCCATAATGGGGTAAGCCCGTTGCAAAAGGAGGTCCATCATAGAAAATGTAAGGCTTGCATTTTTCTGTTTTTTTCAAAGATTTTTCAAAAGTATTATCTTTTTTCCAAAATTCAACAATTTCTTTCTCTATATCATTTATCTCAGTCATGAATTCTACATCGGTTTTTTATTATTTAAATATTCCTAGTTATAGTAATCTTTAAATATCTCTAAATATCCCTAAATGCATGCAAAGCCTAGACAAGGATTTAGATAAAATAGAAATGAGTCCAAAGGAATTTGAGAAACTGGTGATAGAATCTGCAAATGATAAATCCTGGTGCGAGCTTAATGGTATTAATTATATAAACCCTAATCTTTCAGACCTAAGAGAAAAGCTCTATCAAGAATTGCTTTCTTACAAAAAATAGTTTAATTCACTTTAAGTTTTTTCTCAAAGTTTCTTAAAACATCTTTTTCCATGAAATGTAATTTTCCTGGGATAATTAGACAGTAGGGTTTTCTAACTCCTGTAAATTCTGAAATTTCTTCAATTGATCTGTAAAGTATTTTTTGATATTTAGTTCCCATTGATTGGCAAATAACTAAATTTGTCAGCTTAAAATCATGCTTCTTTGCAGCTGATTTTAATTGGTGTATTGCACTTCTTAATTCCAGGCCAATATCTATTAAAATTAAACTATGAGCTCCAATGGATTGATTTTCTTTTACGGTTTCCATGAATGAGTCTGGTTCAAAGCTTTTCTTCCATGTTGGCATTGATGCAACTTTACCAAATTTATAAATTTGTAATCCAGTTTCACCAATCGCATCGAAAATAGAAGCGTTGTTAAGAACTTTAAATTTTATTCCTTCAATTCTGCATTCTTCAATCAAAGTAATATGAGTTGTAGCGGTTAAAGGAGAACCATAAACAAGCAAGGCAACATCCATCTTTTTTGCTTCATCTATAATTTCTAAACTTTCAACCTTGTCTCTATCTGCAGTTATTACCTTTTTTCCAATCATTTCTTCGACCTGATGTGGTATAAAGGGCATATCAACGGTGTAAGTTTCAAGATAAAGCCTTTTACATCTAGCTACTGTTTCAAGTCCTTCTCTGCTAATTCCTCGTTCATTTAATCCTAAACCTATTAAGTAAAACATAAATATAAAGAGAAAACTCGTTATTTAAGGGTTTCTAATTAGTTTTATCTAGGTGCTACAAGAATTATTGAACTCTTAGAAACCTATTTAAATATTCGTTCTTTATACCAATTATGGATTTATTTAAATATTCAAAATCTGGATTTTTCTTCTCTTTAATAATTCTCATTTTCAGTGTCTTTATGTATCTTTATCTAAAAATTACTTGTAAAACTGGAGTAGATTGCTCAAGTTTATTACCTAATCAAGTACCCTTCCTAATCTTAGGGGTAGTTTCATTAGTCTACTTAATAATAATTCTCTTTAATAGGAAATAAATTTTTCTAATCACTTCTTATACTTCTTTCTATTAACAACTTTCTTCAAGCTTCTAACAGAAACAATTGCCATAAAGAAGAAACCAAATAGTAAGAAGTCACTACCAATAATAAGACCAACGGTCCCTCCAATCAACCCAATCAATACGACAATTCTAATCCACTTTCTTCCAACGGTTAATTCTTCTTTAGTAAATCTTGCAAGAAGTTCACCAATAAAATAACCCATAGCTAAGATCAGAACCCCAATAATTAATGCTGGTATCTCGCTCATGGTTAATAAAAGAATAATTAGTTTTTAATCGTTTACTTTTTAGAATAACTTTTCGTTTGGAAAAAGAATTCTTTCAATATCACTCATCTTCTCTTCACTTTGTGATCTAACAATAAGACCATAATATGCCCCCCAGTGTTTGTGCATGCCAAAAGATTTTGAACGAATTGAGTTATCATCTCTTAAAAATTTAATAACTGTTCCATCAAATAAATAGGATTTTCCTGCTTCAAAATCATTAACTTCAATACCTACTTTATCCAAAAATTCCATTTTTTCTTCTAATATTCTTTCAGATTCTAAAAAGCATTGCTGGTATCCATTTCTTATTCTAAGAATACTGCTTGCTGTCATTTTCTTCATACCTTTTTCCGGTTTAAAAGCATTTATCTTCCATAAAACATATGTCCTTTATGAACACATAAAAATTTAAAACCCCTCAAGACATGTCATAATTATGTTCAAAAAATATCTTATAGTAGCATCAAAGCAGGATAAAGCAGGAATAAATATAACTACTAATCTTTCACAATTCGGAGAATTTAATTTTCATTTGGTTGATGGAGAAATAACCAATACTGAAAATCTAAGCCTGGAAAGGATAAACCAATTTGATTTTATTGTTTTTGCTTCAAGGCACAAATCAGAAACTCCAATGAAAACTCTCTCTATTCATGCTCCTGGGAATTTCAAAGAAGTTTGGGGTGGAGGCCAAGTTGGAAAATTATGTCCTTCTTCAGCACTATTTAACAAACATCTATTCGAAACTCTAAAAAAATATCAAAAAGAATTTGACCTAAGCCATTATGATGTAACAATGGAAGTAACCCACCATGGTCCATTAATTAACAAACCTTGTGTTTTCCTAGAAATAGGTGGTTCTGAAGAAGAATGGAGAGATAAGAGAGCTGCATTTTGTGTGGCAAAGGCACTTTCAGAAGCCATAGAAACTTTCAAAGAAAATCCCTATAGAGAAATTGCGGTTGGAATTGGAGGTCCGCACTATTGCCCAGGATTTAATAAATTGCAATTAGATTCCAATGTTGCAGTCGCTCATATAATTCCAAAATATGTTTCTCCAATTACAGAAGAAATGATTAAAGAGGCAATTGCAAAAACAACCGAAGAGGTTGATTTTGTAGTTCTAGATTGGAAAGGTCTGGGAACTTCGGAAGAAAGACAAAAGGTTCTTGATATTCTTACGAATAATTACATCCAATACAAAAAAATTCAAGAAATAAAAAAATAAAAAAAATAAAATTATTTTTTATCTTGCCAGGCCGCTAATCCTATTGCAATCAAGTAGAGTATACATCCTGCATAAGGAATGATTGGAGCAAGACTAAACCATCCTGGTTGTTTTCTTTTTTCAAAAGCTTTCCAGTTTGCAATTACTATTAAAACCATTAGAGCAATCCAACCAGCAATAGGTATTAGTATTAAAAATACCCAAGCCCAGTGGAATCCTCCCAACTGAAGCATTAACGAAACATTTGCAAAAGGTATCCATGCTAACCATGGTTTTTTGTGTTTAAGCTTTTTAGCAATTCTATACCAAGCAAGAGAGGTATAAATATAAATTGCAATACCAAAAATTACCAAGATAATTAAAAACAAAACCAGCATTGGTCCAATTAAATTACTAAACTGATCTCCTTGGCCCATCATTGAACTGGCGTTTTCAAAAAATCTGCTATTCATCATATTTTCAAACATTTATTTTTCCTACCTCCTTATGATTATATCTAGTAAATGAAGTTTAAAAATTGAACGCCCCCGGCAGGAATTGAACCTGCGTGCCCCGAAGGGCGCGGATTAGCAATCCGCTGCAATAACCACTATGCGACGGAGGCGTATGTTACGCAATTTCCTAGCATCAAATCAACTGTGCCTAAAAGGAAGTTGAGCGTGAAGGAAACTTGGTTCCTTACGTATGCGACGGAGGCGTAGAGTATAAGTATACAATAAACTCACCCCTTTTAAAATTTCCCCCTATTGTTTACTAGGCCAGAAATATTCTAAATCTGGGCTTTCTTGCCAACCAAGCTTAGAATAATAAATGTAATCTTTTCTTAGCAAATTACTTCTGTGTGAAGCATGAAATTCTTCATTTCCAAACCATTTGGGTAATATAATTTTTCCTTCAATAACCTCAAATTTCATTGTATTTCTATAACCTCGAGCAATCCATAATTTTACTGCTTTATTAAAATAAAGTTTGAGTGCATTTTCATAGTCTTCCCACATTTTTACAGCAGGATGATTTTTCCATCCCCTGGTTTGGGTTCTTCCAAGAAGTATGTTCAATATTTGATATGCTTCAACTCTCTGTTTTCCAAGTCTTCGACTATCTAAACTCTTCAATGAGTTTTTCATGTTTGGTAATGGCATAAACGTTTGCATATTTTTAGAATAAAAATTTTGTTTATAAATCTAAGGGTTTAAGTTTAAATTTATAAATCTCATCTTCTTAAATTTTATATGAACAAAAAGAGAGTAAAAATTTTAGGTTTACTAAGTTACATAATTTTGGCTTCACTAATAGTCTATTTCACAAAAATTCCATATCTATATTCTATTATTTTGGTATTAATACCGCCCGCAATTGTAAACTATCTCTGGTTAAAAAAATCAAGAAAAAAAGTACTTCTATTCTCTATTTGTGCAACATTACTTTTTTCATTTGCAGTAGAATTAATGAGTAGACTAACAAATTCGTGGGATGTTCAGTCCGTTCTACCAAGAGTTTTAGGATTTCTCCCACTTGAAAATATTTTATTTTCTTTTATTAATTTCTCTTGGGTGCTATCATTCTACGAATATTTTGTAGATAAGGATTCAACTAAAAAAATATCAAAAAACTTCAAGTATCTGATTATAATATTTTCAATTTTTTCATTGGCTATATTCACTCTTTACTTTTATGATCCCACTATTGTGGCAATGGATTATATAACTCTGGGGGTTGTTATTCTTCTAATTCCGGCAATAGCGTTATTCTCAAAAAATCCTAAATTGCTTAAAAAAACTATATTGCCAGTAGCATTCTTTTCAATTGTTTTCTTCATTTATGAAACTGTTTCTCTAATCATTGGAAGCTGGTGGTGGCCAGGGCAATACGTCTTGCCAATAAACCTCTTTGGTCATGTCTTTCCATTGGATGATGTAATAATCTGGTACTTCCTATCAACCATTACTCTGATTGGAGGGTATGAATTCTTTTCAGACGATTTTAATTAATTCAACTGATATGCTCTAAAAAAGAATAGCAGGGGTGGGATTTGAACCACACGACCTTCGGGTTATGGGCCCGACGAACACTCCAGGCTGTTCTACCCTGCTGTATAATAAAATGAACCCATATTATACTTTTAAAGGTTCCGATAAACTATATCCCTCAAAACATTAAAGTTTAAATAGACGTATTTCTATAATTTTATATGGAAGAAGAAAATAACTCTGGCGTTTGTCCAAAATGTCATGGGCTTGGAAGAATAATCAAAGCAGATGGTAGCGTAAATACTTGTTTTGACTGTCTCCAAAATGGAAAATTTGAAGTTCATGAGAAAGACCTTAAAGATAATAAAATAAGACTATAATTCTGTTTTACTGCTTTATTTTTAAATACTGAAACTTCACTTCAAAAAAGATGGAAGTTATCAAATCTTTTATATACTAAACTGGTTATAAATAAAAATGGTACTTGCTACTGTTAAAACTCAATTATCTCCTATAGCTTGCATCCTATTATTAGCCGCAATAGCAGTAATTATCTCTATAATAGTATTAATCAAAAAATTAAAATATGATTTTAAACAAGTTTTGAAATCTCTTAGTATTTCATTCTTAATATCAATTCTAGTTGAAATTATCCTTCTCATAATCGGATTAATATTCTTTTTTTCTCCAATACTCTGTAAACCCTCGGGGTATTGTCCTTCTCAAATAGAAATGTTTCTCCAATCAATACCTTACACCTTACCATTAATATTCTTAATTGTCTCTTTGATATACTTAACAATTAAGCTAATAAAAAAGAAAAAATAAATGCAACTTTTCTCCTAAACCCTTAAAAACTTCTTAGAATTTTAGAGTAAATGAAAGTTCTAAAATTAGGAATTGATGATGCAGGCAGAGGTCCCGTTGTTGGACCAATGATTCTGGCTGGAGTTCTTGTGGATGAATCTGTTGAAGAAGAATTTAGAAAACTTGGAGTTAAAGATTCAAAACAATTAACTCAAAAGAGAAGAGAAATATTTGAAAAGACCATTAAGGAAAAAGTAGTTTCTTTTCATCTAGCCATAACTTTTCCAGATGAACTTGACAAAGCTCTTGGCTCAGGAACAAATCTAAATGAACTTGAAGCAATTAAGGCAGCAGAGATAATAAACAAACTAAATGATGGTCAAACAAAAATAAAAGTAATTGTAGACTGCCCTTCAGTTAGTATAA
The DNA here is from genome assembly GCA_903831045.1 of uncultured archaeon. Lineage (GTDB taxonomy): Archaea > Nanobdellota > Nanobdellia > Pacearchaeales > GW2011-AR1 > GW2011-AR1. Next base: position 16,439 of record CAIKWG010000034.1, read on the forward strand.
TGAAATGGACAGATACGCTCAAGATGAAAATAAAACATCTAGCTAATTTAGAAATATCTTGCGAACATAAGGCAGATGTAAATCACGTTTCAGTAAGTGCAGCATCAGTTTTAGCAAAATGTGAAAGGGAAAGACAGATGGATAAATTAAGAGAAGAATATGGTCCAGAGATTGGTTCTGGCTATACTTCTGACCCTTCAACATGCATGTTTCTAGAAAAAAATACAGAAAAATACAAAGATGCAGGAATATTTAGAAAATCTTGGATAACCTACAAGAATGCTTGCAAAAAGGCCGAGCAAAAAACATTGTTTTAATTTCTCCCAATAATCCTTAAAAACCTAGGTGTTTTATGTGAATTATGGATTATTGGAAAAGGAGTGGTTTCAATTTAAAGAGGGAAGTTGAGCGTCAAGAAACCGTAGGTGTCTTCCGATGACTTACATAAAGAGGTTGGTGATACATGGATTCAAGAGTTTTCCAAAAAAAACTGAACTTCCTTTTACACCTGGAATTAATGTAATTCTAGGACCCAATGGTTCTGGTAAATCAAATATTTCTGATGCTCTCTGTTTTGTTCTTGGACGTTTGAGTATTAAATCCATGCGTGCGGCAAAAGCAAGTAATTTAATTTTCCTAGGTTCGAAAGCAGCACCTCCTTCCAAAGAAGCTTCAGTTGAAATGGTTTTTGATAATTCGGACAATTCCTTCGGCTTTGATGCTCCTGAAGTTGCCATAAGAAGAATTGTAAGAAAAAATGGGCAAAGTATTTACAAAATTAATGGAATTACAAAAACAAGACAGGAAATTCTTGGACTGTTGGCTCAAGCAGGAATTGACCCAAATGGGTTTAATATTATTCTTCAGGGTGAAATTCAAAACTTTGTTCGTATGCAATCAGAAGAAAGAAGAAAAATCATTGAAGAAGTTGCTGGAATTTCAATCTATGAAGCTAGAAAAGAAAAATCTCTGAGAGAATTAGAAAAAACTGAAGAAAAATTAAAAGAAGTAATGGCAATTTTGAGGGAAAGAACAGCCTATCTAAATAATCTTGAAAAAGAAAGACAAGAAGCTCTAAAATATAAAAAACTAGAAGAGGATTTACGTTCTCTCAAAGCAAGTATTATTAATCATGATTTGCAAAAA
>CAIKWG010000035.1 GCA_903831045.1 uncultured archaeon
ATGCCCTTCTGCGGTTATTTGTTCTTGAACAGACAGTCCCATTTTGTCTGTTATTGTTTTCCTGCTTCTGTATAATTCCCCATCAAAATCAGGTTTATTTCTGATAGCATTATAAAAGGAGATATATTCGGTTAAAAGAATACTTGCTATTGGGCTTCCAATATTTTTCATTAAAGTAAAATCAAATATTCCCCAGTTTGTTTTTGTACAGTTGATCTTTTCAAATTTTCCGGACATTTCTTCTCTCCTAGAATTTACCAAGTTTGAAATGATTCTTCAAACTCTTCCATTAATTTCTCTATACTCTCTTCCACTACTACATAGAAATTTTTTCTTGGTAAACCTTCCGAAGTCCGGATTAAAAAGCCATTATCAATCAATCTATCTTCTACTAATTTTTGTTTCTTTTCTGGCATGAAACTTTGTTCTTCCAATTCCTTTCTACTAATTGTATATTTTACTCCCTTTTTATCCCAATTATCATCTTGTTGATGGTACAAACTCATATGAACAGATAAAAGAATTGCCTCTTCTATTCCAATTATTTTTGCAATCCTCTTGTTTACCCTTATCCATGCATTAGGATCCAACATTTCACATGTCATGTTTCCTGGCATCATATTTTTTTGTTCTCCTGAAATGAAAAAGGACCGCCACAATAAGGACTTTTATTGCTTCTCGGGAAAGCTCAAAAAGTTAATCTCACTGTGCGGCCCTTGGGGGTCACGTATCGGTAGGCCCGAGTAGATATTTTACAAAGTGACCAGCTTCATAAAATGCCCTAGTATCAAACCTATACCCTCCCGATTTAATAGTCAAGGATTATTTTTCTGTAGCAGTTCTTTAAATCTTTCCATCAACAAGGGAAGAAATTCCCTTTGAATGGTTTCATTGTAAGTTTCTGGAATATCAAACTTACTTGACTTTTTCCACCCCGTCTGTGAATAATAATATTCAATGACACTAAGTAAACATTCATTATCCAGTAAAGGATGAAGAACTTTTCTTTCATAACTATTACCATGAAAAGATTCCCATTCCTTTTTAGTGATTAACACTTTCTGTTTTGTTCTTTCTTTTACGGAGTCTCTTACATGTTCCATAAATCTTTCTTCTATCTTTGCCATTCTTTCTTCTAAGAATTTAAAGCACATATCAATTCTCCATCAATATCTTTTTCATTTCAAGATACAATTTCTCTGCATTTTTTGGTTGAACTATAAATTCCATTTGATCTTTCTTGTAAGAAAATTTCAGAGAAGATATAACCTTTTCAATTATACCATAAAATTTTCTTCTTTCATCTTCAGATACTTCCTGAATCTTTCCAAGTCTATCTTGCTCTGCTTTCCATTCAAGTGCTTTAGAAAGTAGAATACTTACCTGTCCTTTTGTAAAACGGATATCTGCCCATGCTGGTTTTACTGAAAAACATATAATTTCCCTTTTCCTACTGTGGGAAACTCTTATATCCACTTCCATTGAAGAATCAAAAGCTATATAATTTTTTATTTTAATGGTAGTAAATATTATATTTCCAGTATTATCTGCTCTATTTGTTGTAATTGATTCAAAGTCCA
>CAIKWG010000036.1 GCA_903831045.1 uncultured archaeon
GTCCCCAATTGTCTTCGTTCCTTTTAAACCAGAAGAGGAGCTCGAAATAATGTCTCAAACGTCAAAAAAGGCCTAAACGACCCTTATTTTATAAGGGTTAAAAACCGTAAAAAAGGCCTAGACGTAGGGTAGTACCTCTAAGGAGGCACTTTGACCCCATTATTTTTTCGAAACGTGATATTATAAGGGTTTTTAAGAGAATTAACAAATATGGAACAATATCAAATAATATACAATGAATTCTTAGCCAAATATAGTAAAATAGAAACTACTCCTTCAGATGCTGGAGAGATACTTGTTAGACTAGCGGGAATATATCCTAATTATAATTTAACAATGATCGCTGCTGAAAAAGCATTCTCTAGAGTTTCAAAAGATGAAGTTACAAAAACAGATGATAGTACAGGTAAGGCAATTTCTTCAACTAAAGCTCAGACGATTGCAGATGCAACTCAAGAGGCTTCGGATTTTAAAACTGCAAGAGCCCATGTTCAAAATTTAGAAATGATTATAGGTGCTCTAAAATTTCTACAAAAGTCGTTAGAAGTTGAATACTTAAATAGCAATATATAATATGAGATTTGTAAATGTAACAATACCATGTAAAACATGTGGAACTAGATTTCTACCTAAGAGTCCTAAAAATGTTTTCTGTACAAGAAAATGTTTTAAAAAGAACTTCTATCACAGAAAAAAATTAGAGGATTTAAATGCAAAAAAGTTTCCTTCTTTTGTGTGTCCTAATTGTGGGAAAAAAATAGATCTAGAATTTGATCCTTTGCTTGATGAATTAAAATGGGCACATTATGAATGCCCATTTTGTCGTACTCTTTTAATTAATGTTTGTGAATATATTAATACTCAAGATGAGTCTATTCAGAACTAATAACATTGGCAACTAAATTACTTGGTTGTGGAGCATTATATATTTTGTTAAAATTATTGACATATGCTGGATTCTGATATTGAGAAGAACCAGGTGGTGCTGAATGTGTCATTCCCTTATTATGTATATCTGCTATCTGTTGTGGAGTATAACCTTGTTGGTTTAAAGCAATAGCTTTGTTCTTCATATAAGTATCCTGAAGTTCTGGTGAAGCTTGGAATTGTTGTGGAGTAACTGTCTTACCTAGGTATTTAGAACCATAGGATTGTAATTCGCCTTTTGTTACTCTATATTTTCCCATAGCGCTTCCTAGAGATTTTACTCCAGAATATTCAGATGATGTATATTTATTCCCTTTAACTGCACTTGTTTCATTTGACGCAATTGCTTTCATCAGTTTATCTACATCCATTGGTGGAACATAAACTTTAGGTGCTGTATAAGTAGTAGTACTACTCAATAAATTTTTTGCATTATTCCAAAGATCTCCAAAAAATCCTCCCTTACCATCATGTTTAGATTTTAGATTTTTCCATTCATGTTCTTTAAATTCTCCTGGTTCAATACCCTTTTCTTTTTGCGCATTAATATCAAAATTTCCATGCCCCCCAACATCATTTGCATGGGCTTCTATTAATCTTTCAACTCTATGATGTGTAACTAATGCTAGTTTTTCATTGGGATATTTTTCATGTAATTTTTTAATACCTTCAATACCTCTATCTTTAAAACTATTGAAACTTTCTCCTTTTCCTGGAGTTTTTTGATCAGGATGTTCTATTAAGAAATGAAGAGCAGGAAGTGTGTCTTTAATACTCTTTCCTTGAAATTCTCCAAGGTTCCATGGTAATAAAGATTTATCAGTTCCTATAATAGGAGCTCCTGTTTTCATTGCTAGTATTTGGGCTGTATCTTTTGTTCTTTTTAAGGGAGAAGAAATTATTCCAGTAATTCCCTTATCTTTAAGTTCATCTCCTGCTTTTGAAGCCTGTTTAACTCCCAACTCAGAAAGATTGATATTAATCATACCCCTATTTAATCCTTTTTCATTATTTGCAGTAGCACCATGTCTAACTACAATAAATTTACTTGAATCTTTACTATTTTTTTTCATTGTTTTCTTTAAATTATTAAATGGTAATGGACCTCCTTGTCCATCAAAAGGTCCTCCTGAACCATCTAACTTAGTAGAAGACATCCACCCCGTCCCTTTCTTATTATTTTTTATTGATTCTGAAACAGGATTTGATTTAGTCGTTTTCATTTTTTCCAGAACTTCATTTTTAATTTTATTATAATCAATATATTCCTTATTTCCTTTTCCTTTAATATTCAAACTTAAGAACCAATTAAATCCATCTTTTATTCCTTGTTCAATTGTAGGGGCTCCTTCATTTTTTAGTGGTGGTATTGCTTCTCCTAGTTTCCAAGTCTTTACCTCATCAGGAATATAAACTGAAAAAGATTTTATCTTCTTAAATTCATCTTCCATTAAATCTTTA
>CAIKWG010000037.1 GCA_903831045.1 uncultured archaeon
ATATTTAAATTTATTGAAAAAAGGATAGAAAAATTTTCTGAAAAAGAAAATGTAGCTTTTAATTTAGAAGCCATACCGGGTGAGTCGTGTTCATCAAACCTAGCAAAGATGGATACTATATTTTTTAATGATGAACAACAAAAATACATGTTATATTCAAATCAGTTTGTTCCTTTATTTTTAAGCGAATTTGATTTGGTTGATAGAGCTAAAATAGATGGAGAATTGTGTTCCCATATGTCGGGAGGAGGAATATGCCATTTGAATATAGGAGCAGCCGGATCACCCAAACAAATTTCTGATCTGATTAATTTTGCAATTGAATGTGGACTTGATCACTTTGCTCTTAATCCAAATTTTTTAATATGTGAAAATGAGCATGTAACATTAGGAAAATCTACAGATATTAAATGCTGTATTTGTGGTGGTAAAATAAAAGATAGTGTTACACGAATTGTTGGATATCTTACTCATACAAGTTCTTGGGATGAAGTAAGAAGAACTGTAGATTACCCAAACAGGAAATTTAATTATCTTAATGATTTAAACACAAACAAAGAACAAGATGCAGCTTAATGATTTAAGGAGTGAAGAAGTATGGAAAAAATAAAGAGTATACACGGACCAAAGGAAAAATTGAATAGTGAAGAAGCTTATAAAAAAATAAAAAGTGTTATTATGAAAGATTTAGATTATAATGAAGATGAAATAGAATATGATTCTGAAAGGGATATGCTTATTATCAAATCAATTATAATTATTGCATGGGATGAATTAAGTCAGCTATATTGTATTTCTGTTAGTGTAACTATAGAACCATTTGGTTTTGCTTGTCTTTTATCATATCTATTTAAAAATGGGTTTGCAAATATTAGAATGATTGATAGATTTTATGTAAGAAATGAAAAATCAGAAGAAGAATTGTATAATGGTGTGCAGGCCATAAAAGAATATCAAAAAGATTTTAGAAATATGGTTAAACAAGAAATAGCTGAAGAAATGTTTCAGATGCGTTTGTTATATGATTTCCCTTGTAAAACAGTTCATTAAGAAAGTAAAAGATATGGGAATGGCATTAGTACAACGAATGATAGCAGAAAGAGTACATACAAATGATGCAGCATTTGCCCTTTCTAAAACTTCAGAAATTTTTTATGGTCAGATAAGTGATATATTACAAAGAATGACTTCTAGTTTAGAAAGAATAGAAAATCAATTAACAAGACTTGAAGGTTTAGAAATAACATCCCAAACGATTATTAAACAAGAAATTGAACAAGATAAACAAATATTACAGCATCTTGAAAAATCAGAACCGTTTATTCCCAGTATCGAGATGTCTGGAACAATTAGCAATACATCCAAAAATAAAAAAATAATTAGAAAAGATTTAAGTAAGATAGCTTCAAAGATAAAGGAATGATTTTATGAATATAACAGATAATTTTTTACAAGAAAACTTTTTAGAAGAATTGAATATATCAGAAAGAGGTGTTTCAGCTGGAGAAGTTTCTGATAAAGGAATTTCTAAATTAAAAAGAGCTGGTATTGGAAGAACAAAAAAACAATATCTTAGAGGTCTAAATAAAGGTACTACAAATATATTAAAAAAATATGGTGTTAAGACAATGGGAAAAAGTGTAGCAAGAGATAATATTACTACACCAATGGGTGGTGCTGCTTCTGTTGTTGACCCACAATATGCTGAAAAAATAACGGGTGAAAAATTTCCAAGGAGAATGAGAAAAGGACCTTTTATAGCAATTGATCCAGACTCTCAGGATAAAGAAATTCTTAGAAGACATGAAGCTGATGAAATGAGAAGTATGTATAAACGGGGACTTAACCCGGCAGAAAGAGAAACTCCTATTTTAGGAATATCAAAAATTAAATCTTCATCAGATCCAAAAATGCTTATGCACAGTTCACCAAAAGTTCTTTCTAGAGAAAAAGCAATAACTGATTTTACAACTAAATATTATAAAGGAAAAGGAAGTGGAGAATGGTTATCTAATATAAGAAAAATGACAGGCGAGGATGTTACTGCAAAAATGTCTCCTAAAGAAATATCCGCAGTTGAAAAATATCTTGCAAAAAGCTCATCTGCAGATGAGAAATTGATTATGAACCCCAAAATTATTGCTGCTCTTGAAAAGTGGTATCAGAAAGCTAAAATATCATTTGTTCCTAATAGTATTGTAGATCTTGCTAAAGCAGCTAGAAGAGTTAGATTACTACACTTTGCAAAAAGGTTATAATAAAATGACCAGATCAAAAAAAGAGATAGGAGTGACAATTATGGAAACTGATAAATCTATTAAATATTGTGGTTTAGACATTGGAACAGGAAACATTTGTAGTGCAATTATGAAAGATGATAAAACCACAGAACTTTCCAGTATTAGAAATATGTTTGTTACAACTGATCAAAATACAGAATTTGATAGCATTGATTTTGTTAAGACTTCAGACGGAAAAAAATATATCTTGGGAAATCATGCATTGGTGCTCGCTAATATTTTTAATCAAGTATGTAGAAGACCCATGGCTAAAGGGGTAATCAATCCGACCGACATTGATGCACTTGAAGTGATATCATTGATGATAAAAAATCTTATTGGAAATGGGGATGGGAACATTTGTTGTTACTCTGTTCCATCTCCACCTATCGACTCAGAAATGAATATTCTTTACCATGTTAAAGTTTTTGAAAGAGTTTTAAAACAACTTGACTGGAATCCGATTTCACTTGCTCAATCAACAGCTGTTTGTTATTCTGAATGTGAACAAGATAACTTTACAGCTTTAATTATGGATTTCGGATGTGGCATGGCAAATTGCGGACTTTTTTATAAAAAAAATGCAGCAATAAATTTTTCTACTGTTCGAGGAGGAGATTGGATAGATCAAGAAAGTGCTAAATCATTGGGAGTTGGTTCAGCTGGAAGAATTACAGTAATCAAAGAAAATGAATTAGATCTTATGAATCCATTTGTAGGAAATAAAAAAGAAAAGATGATTAGAGAGGCAGTTGTGTTTTTTTATCGAGATTTAATTTTATATACACTAAGACAGATATCTGAAAAATTTATAAAAGATTGTTCAAATTTAGAAATCCCGGAAGAGATTCCATTAATTGTTTCTGGTGGTACTAGTAAAGCAATCGGATTTTTAGAATTAGTACAAGAAGTTGTTCAGGAAATGCAAGATGAATTTCCTATTAAAATAAAAAATATTCG
>CAIKWG010000038.1 GCA_903831045.1 uncultured archaeon
GAAAAAGAAGAGATAGAAGAGCAGATTCAAAAGAGAAACAAAGAAATAGAAAAAATACAGAAAACAATTCTAACACAAAAGACAACAATTGAAAATTTAGAAGAAAAAATTAAACAAATAAATTCAACTATTCAGCAGTCCACAGGTTTGGAACAAGAGAAGCTGAACAACGAAATTGCAAATCTAAGAGCAGATTTAGCCGGATTAAAGGTTCGTCAGGATAACTATGAAAGAAAAATTAGTTCCATTCAAAAGCAAAAAGTAGATATGCAGAATTCAATAAGAGATACGGAGCTTTCAGTAAAAGAATTGCAGAAAGATTCTCCAACAATCGAAAAGAATCAAAAACAATTGATAAGCAAAAAACAAGAATTAGAAAAATTAGAAGAGAAAAGAAAAAAGTATTATACTACTAAATCTGAATTTAGAGCAATTAAGGACAGAATAAGTGATAAACAAACTATTCTCCAAAGCTATGTTAATGAATCAGAATTTTTAATAAAACAAATTCAATCTTTGGGTGCAGAACTCTTTGACAAAAAAACCGATGAAAAAAAAGTAGAAGAATTAAAACATTCACTTGCGGATAAAAGACAATTTTTAGAGAATACTAACAAAAGAGAAATTGATTTAGAAAAATTAACCAATAGAAATGAGTTTGAAATCTCAGAACAAAATAAGCTAATAGAGAAAATATCCAAAATGGATGTTTGCCCTGTATGTAAAAGTCATATTACTGATGATCATATTCATCACATTAGAGATGAGGTAATGCCCAAGATACAAGCCTTAAAATTGCAAATTGAAAACTCGGATAAAGAATTAAATGATATTTATTCTAAAAAAAGTTTTCTGAAACAAACTATAGATTCCACAACAGAAGAAATTCAAAAGAGACAATCAGACCTTTCTAAGCTTTCAGCAATTGAAGATAAAAAAAATCAAATAAAAACTTTACAAGAAAAGATTCAAATTTCCAAGAGTGAGTTAGTGGAATTAGAAAAGATAAGAGCAGGGTTAGAATCAACCTTTGAAGAAAATTCAAACATTGAAGAAAAGTACGAATCTGCAAGAATAGAAGTTCAGGATATCTCTCTAAGAAGCAAGGAAAATTTAACTTCTGAAATATCCTTCAAACAAAGAGAATTAGAAAGAATAGAAGCTACAATAAAGCAATTAAATCAAGAGCAGAAAGATGCAGAAGAAGAATTAGTCTCAATCAAGAAGACTGTTGCTCAAAAAGAAACAATCCTGGATAAGAAAAGAAAAGATGAAGAAAAATTAGCAGAAAGATTTAAGGTATTAATTTCTGAAAGAGATAATACTCAATTAAAGATAAGAGAAACTGAAGGTCAATCTTCTAGAGACAAAAATGTAGTTTATAACATCGAACAAGGAATAAATAATTTTAAGATTGATATTGCTAAGACAAATGCAGAAATAGAAAATTTAGAAACAGAAATACTAGAGTTTTCTAATGTGGAAATAATAAGAACTGCAAACAAACAAGGATTAACAGAGAGATTAACTAAAACCCAGGAATCTCTAATGAGACTTGGTTCAGTAAACATGAGGGCTCTTGAAACCTACGAATCTATTAAAGAAGAATATGATCGAGTAAGTGAGAAAGTCGAAATAATTTCAAAAGAAAAAGAAGGGATTATGAAGATTGTCCATGAAATTGATATAAAGAAAAGAAAAGCATTCCTCTCAACTCTTGAAGCATTGAATCTAATCTTTGGAAGAAACTTTATGCAAATTTCAACAAAGGGGGAAGTTTATCTAGACCTAGAAAATAAAAAGGATCCTTTTGAAGGAGGAGTTAATATAATTGTTAAGACTGGTCACGGAAAATATTTTGATGTTAAATCTCTTTCTGGAGGAGAGCAAACAATGGTAGCTCTCTCATTGATATTTGCAATTCAGGAGTTAAAACCCTACTGCTTCTATATACTAGATGAAATTGATGCAGCTCTAGATAAAAGAAATTCTGAGCGTTTGGCAGGTCTTCTAAAGAAGTATATGCAGAAAGGTCAATATTTGGTAATAACCCATAATGATGAGATTATAACCAATGCAACTAATCTGTTTGGAGTTTCAATGCACGAAGGAATAAGTAAGATTGTTAGTCTGAAGGTTTAAATTTTTTTAGCAAGAGTTTTTCCTCTTTCTGTTTCATCAACAAATTCTGAGATATAAAATTGTGGAAGAGTAGAACGTACAATTTCAGTTAATCTTTTTTTTGTATATTCATAGGCTTTTCTTTCTGCTTCTTCCGAAGAAAGAGCTATTGCTACTGGATTAAACTGTCTATTAAAGTATGCATTAACACTTGGAGGACTTAAGATAACATATCCTCCATCAACTTTTTTTATTTCAGCAGATATAAAACATCCAGTCATTCCCACACCTGCAGTATATCTAACTAGTCCTTCTAATTCCTCTTCCTCATAGGGCATTTGAGAAATATATCCTCTAACTTTGTTATCCATTATATTCTAATTAAAATATTATTTATAAGCATTATTGCTTTGTATCCCTAATTTTCCCAGGTTCTTTCACCTTCAATGACCTTGGGATGGCCTTCAAGTTGAGTTTCATCAATAATGTTCCCAACTCTCATTGCATTTTCTTCTAGAAACTGCTGTACGAGCTTTAATAGATGATTCTTGGCATCTTCATAGAGAGCCTTCTCTGTTTCTTCTAAATCTTTCTCTACTCTAAACGGCCTTTTTATTCTTGAATAAACATCCGTATGATGTGTTAGAACATATACTCCATTCACATAGTCATATTCGTTTACAACTGCTCCTGCAACACAATCAGGAATTACAACATATCCTCTCTTAGTTTTGCCAAAGCTAAACTTTTTTATGTGTATGTTCTGCATATAGAACAATCTACAGCGAGTCTATTTATAAAAATAATTGTCCTATAGAATTAAGGTTTCTTTTCAAAGGTTATTTCACCAGTATCAAGGTTTATTGTCTCAGTCCCCAATATTTTATAATCTACTCCTTCAACAAGATTTTCAATCTGTGAGGGTTCACGAGAAGGATAATAATCTGTTTCTCTTTCTGTGCCATGATATGCATCATATCCTATTAACCTCTCAAGTTTTCTAGAATCTGAATATACACTCATAGATGTTAAAATAATTTTTAGTTTAAAAATTGTTCTAAAAAAATAAAGGGGTTGATTTGGGTCCCCCGCCCCTCTTTCATTAAAAAATAAAAATAAAAAAATTAAATGTTACTTTAGTAGTAACTTTCGCCGAAGTCTTCTGTTTTTTGAGGTTTCTTACCAAGCAATACAACTAGTACTACTAATAGTACTAAGAAAATAATTGCTAGGATTACTGTCAATACAACAGTCGCATTCAAAGTTTTACCTTCAACGTTAAGTTCAAGGTTTGCTGTACTAACTTGGTTTTCACCAGTTAGAACATTAACTAAGAAATTGTATTTTCCTTCTTTAGCTGCTTCTGCAGAGATTGTTACTTCCACGCTTGAACCAGCAGGAACAGCAACAACAGTCTTGTCGGCAGTTATAGTAAGGTCTTTTGAAGCTTCTGGTATAATTGTGTAAACTCTTACATTATTTGTAGGATTTACAAGTAAAATCTTATACTCAGCAGCCTTTCCTTCAGCAACTGTCTTTTGAGCAGATGTAACAATTACATTGCTTGCATAGTCATTCTTCACAACAAATTGCTTAGTCTGAGTTGTTTTAGTATCATCGTTGTACACTATAACATCTATAGAATAAGCTCCAGCTTTAACTTCGTAAGGAACTTTCAAGTATAGTCTTCCAGCAACTGTGTCTTCTTTATCACAATCATCAGTACAGTTTTCAATCTTAACCAAGTCTCCAAACCATGTTGGACCTTGAGAAAGACCTAATTCTGTAGATCTAACTGTAACATAAAGATCATCTAAGTTGTTGTAACCCATGTTCTTCAGAACAATATCAACTGATAATGTTTCACCAGCAGATATGTAACTTGGAACAGTGATTGACTTAACTACTGCGTTATATGAAGGTCTTTGAACCCTTAAAGTAATATCGTTAAGAACAGTTTTGTACTCTTTACCGTCAAGTTCAATGCTAAGAATCAAATCATCAGAAATTGAATCTTTAAGTTCGAAAGGAACTTTTAGAGTCAAAGTTTGTCTGTATGCTTTTCCTGCTTCAACATCGAAAACTTCAGTTTGAGAACTTGTCTTAAGTTTTTCACCATCAAGTTCAGCATCAATAGTAACATCAGTATCGCTTACGTTGGCAGTGAAATAAACTTTAACAGTTATGTCTTCGCCAGCAACAACACTTACGTAATTACTGTATGCATCTAAACCTTCTACTGTAACAGCATAGTCATTAGTAATTTGAGTTGCACTTACATTTACTGTGGCAACTAAAGCTAATGCGAAAAATACTGCGCAGAAAGAAACCAATAGGTTTTTAGTTTTCATCTTTTGTTTTTTGTTTTATTTAATTCCCAGAAAACATTGTTTTCTGTAAAATAACATCATTATTATCGTTTATAAACTTTGTCATTATACAGTTACACCGCATTTACTTCATGTCTGAACATAAAGTGAAAGAACTATTTTTTGGCTAATTTCTCGTATATTTTGAGGCCTTCAGCAGCATCTCTAATCATGTCAGGAGATTCGTTTACAATAAAAATCTTCTTATCCTTTGGTAAGGATTCAATGAGCTCTTTCCAATCAGATGTAGGAGTCTTTAGGTGATTTCTTTCCCCTTTATCTCCATACTCAATACCTGAGAAGTGGATGTGAAATTCCTCTAGACTTTTGAATAATCTAATTGTCTCTTCAAATCTATAATCTCCATGACTCCTTGCAAGGATGTGTGCAAAATCAATACATGCGTGGCATCCAGTGTCTCTAACCAATTGTGCTATTTCTTCAATACTCCCAAAAACATTTATTTTTCCCATTGTTTCTGGAGCTAGTTTAGGAGTATATTTTTTTTCTTTTCTAATCTTTTCCAATTCAATAATTTCTTCTTTTATTTTTTCATAGGTTTTTTCTTTAGAATCTTTACCATAAAATCCAGCGTGGAAAACAACGTACTTGGCTCCAAGGTAAGTTCCAATTTCTAAGCATTTCAATATTCTCTGTTTACTTGCTTCTATCTTGGGCTTTTCAGCTGAGTTCAAATTAATATAATATGGAGCATGAATTGATAATTGAATACCTAACTTTTTAGCGACGTCACCTATTTTCTTTGCATCCTGTTCCTTTATGTAAACACTATAAGTGAATGCAATTTCACATGCACCAAAACCCAGCTTGTGAAAATGTTCAAGATTGGATATCGCTTCATCAACAGGTCCCAATGATGCTGGTCCAAATTTAATTGTCATAAATATTAGAATAAAGAAGGTTTGATAAATTTATCTTTTTGAAGTTATATCTAGTAATCTTCCAATTTGTTTTAAAACAAGTCTGTCTAAAGAAAGATGACCTTGTTCATTGTTCTCTGGAATTTCTTTGTAAGAATCAAGAATCTTTTCAATTGTTACATATTCGGAACTAATCTTTGAATTCAAAAATAAGCTGATTATTCTTTCATTTTTAAGCTCACTAATAATATTAACACAATTCTCATTTAGTTGTTCTAGTACAATTCCATACAGGGTTCTTTTGAATCCTATTTCTTCTTTGTATTTTATTATTGTGCCAGGAGAGTATTGCATTACAATCTAAGAAATGTATAGTATAATTAATTTTCTCTAATAACAGGATTAAATTTAATTAAAAAAGAATTCTTATTGAATGTTGTAACTTTCATAATTTTCTAAAAGGAATTTTTCTATACGATCAAAATCTGTACTACCAGAGGCATATTCTGCTTCTAGATAAGATCTACTTTCGGGTTCTGGGGAATGGCATACTTTTTCAATATTACACCAAAACGTAAGACTGTTTTCTAAGGATTTTGGCTTGAAATGAGGCAAGATTATTTGATCTCCCGGGGAGATGGGATTTGTAAATACTAAATCCTCAATATAAATTTGTTTTTCAATTAATCCCTTATAAATAGGATTACGCATTGTCAATCGTATATCATAGTGAAAAGCCATAACTAATTTGTATTAATATTAATTTATAAGGTTTATCGTTCTAAGAGGATATATTCCTTAAGGAGAAACTTGATTTTACCCAAACAGCTTTCCAAAGAAAGACTTCTTTTTAGGAGGTTCAGCGATAACTTCTACCTTTTGAGTATTTCTTGCCTGTTCAGCCATTCTTGCAGCTTCAACTTCTTTTCGTGCTCTAGATTTCCTCTGAACTTCTTCATAGGCTACATTAACCATAGATTTCAAATATCCTTGTGTAAGAAGTGTTTGATAGACATCCTCAATAGTCATTCCTCTTGCTAAGCAATTTTCTATATAATTCACCATCTCTTTTTTACTTTCTATGTCTCTCATGAAAGAAATATAATTGTGGGGTATATAAATATTATTGTTATAAAAAAGTAAAAAGAATAAAAAAAAGAAAAAGCCCTAAAAAAGGGCTTAATTTACAAACTTAATAATTTGATTTTTGTATCAGTTGTCTTGAAGTTGTTCGCAACAATTGTTTGAACACCAACAGCCTCAGCTGCATCTAAGATTGAACCTGTTACAGCCCCATCCATTACAATTACAACTGTGTCTGGTGATCTTTCAAGACTTCTGCTTAAAGCTTTTGAAGAAACAGTTTTGATTTCTTCTAGTCTGGAATTTAAAAGAACTGCCTTTTCTGAATCCTTAAGTTCATGAGAAAGTTTTTTTAATTTTTCTTTTTCATTTGCTCCTATTTCCAGCTGAGCTTTCTCAGCCTGTTTAGGAACTTCTCTTGATTCATTTCTATAGTCTCTAGAATTATTTCTATAATCCTTAGGTCCAGAGTTATAAGATCTTTGTTCAAAGTTTCTTCTTTGTCCATTAAAATTATCATTTGCGAAAAATTCTTTTGGAGTAACTCTCTTTCTAAGATTCATTAAAATTTCTTTGCTTGGAAGTTCTTCAACTTCTTTTCCATCCGGTGCCATTGCGATATAATTAATGTCTGCATTTTCACAAACATTTTGAGCGATTAATCTTCCACCCCTATCTCCATCTACAAATAATGTAACAATTTTGTTTTTGCTCAATTCTTTAATTTCATCTGGCATCTTTGTTCCGTTCATTCCAATAACATTGTTAACACCAGCTCTAACCAGGTTAACAACATCAGCACGACCTTCCACTACAATAAGTTCTTCTCCAGAAATGTCTCCACATGCAAGCTTACTAGTTCCATACTCTTTAACCCCTGCAATCTTTGCAGAGTCTTTGATTTCGTTTGAAATCTCTCTTGAGTCTGTTGAGCCTTGAATTTCCTGCATAAGCTTTTTAGCTCTGTCAAGAATATAGTCTCTCTTGCTTCCTCTCACATCTTCGATTTTAGTAATCTCGATTTGAGCATCACAAGGTCCTACTCTTTCAATAGTCTCAATAGCAGCTGCTATTAAAGTGGTCTCGGACTGGTCTAAAGCAGTAGGTATGTGAATAACTCCAACAGTTCGTCTGTCTTGTTTTTCAATTTCTACTTCAATTCTACCAATCTTTCCTTCTTTCTGAAGCTCCCTCATTTCAAGGTCTGCTCCTAGCAATCCTTCTGTTTGTCCAAATAAAGCTCCAATCACATCAGGTTTTTCTAAACTACCTTCTGCTGTGATATTTGCATGTATCATATATTTGATTGATACTGGACTAACTTTTGCCATTTTTTTTGTTTTGTTTCCGTTTTAATTTTTTGAAATCTAGGATTTCATTTAGAAAAATACTTTTGAACTAATTCACGAGTCCAACCCGATAAAATGAGTGTGATGATGAATGATAATTTGAACGTATCTTTCTAATGTCTAAGAAAGTTGATTTGGGTTTTTAAAGGTTTTGGGAAGAAAAGGCATTATCCTAGCTTGGGTAAGGGTAAATCAAGCGGTAAATCTACTGCATAAGCGCATGGAATCTGCTTAAGTTCAGAAGCAGAGCAATATTGTCCATGTCCGCCACAGTTATACTTGCACTCTGAAACATCAGTAGAAATTATATCGCTTCCAGGACGTTTGTATACATTGATTATAACTTTTATAGCTGGGCTAAAAACCTTATTTCCATCCTCATCTCTTCCTCTGCATTCAATGGGAAAGCCCTTTTCAACATAATCATCAATTCCAGTCATAGTTTTTCAAGAATTATTGAGTTTATAAAATTTTATATCCTAATAAAGTATATCTGGTTCTTGATATTCTTCTTTCCCAAGATCCTCTTTTCTTAACCTTTTTAGATAAGATGCATTGTCTTCTTTTGCCTTAATCTCTTGGATGCTGTTGTACATTCTCATATATTCATCTGCTAGTGCTGGGCAATGAAAATTTAACTGTCCTATTGTTTTATGAAACTTTTCATCCGCTTCAGTCTTAATTCTTTCTTTAGGATTTTCTTCAGCCAAAATTTCAACAAGAAGTTCTGAAGCTCTCTCGCTGAGAATAATTAATTTAGTTTTTTCTTCCAGAGATAACTTCATGAATAATTAATAATAAACTTATTTATAAGAATTTATATTCTAGTCCCATAATAGCTTTAAACTCAATATTACTACATACGTCATGAATCTTCTATCTGGAACTGAAAAAGAAAGTGCTCTTGAGTTCTTAATTAAAACAGCTGAAGTGGCAAGGAGTTCAACTTGCGATAGAGCGCATTGTGGTTCAACCATCGTAAAGAATAATGAGATAATTGGAAGAGGGTTTAATAGTCCTCCAGGAAACGACGAAAATTCTAGAAGATGTTCTTGTGAAAAAACTTCTTATAATCAAAAGATTACAGATAAAACCTGTTGTGTTCATGCTGAGCAAAGAGCAATAATTGATGCGTTAAAAAATAATTCAGATAAATTAATTGATTCAAGATTATATTTTATACGTCTTGACGAAGAAGATAATCCTACATATTCTGGTAAACCCTATTGCACTATTTGTAGTAAAATGGCTCTAGATGTAGGAATAAAAGAATTTGTTCTTTTTCATAAAGAGGGAATTTGTGTTTATGATACTAAAGAATATAACGATTGGTCTTTTAATTATTCAGAATAGAAAAAAAGTTTAAACACCCTTCAATAATCTAGCTTCATTCATCTTACCGAGCTTTTCGTAAATCTTTATCAGAACAGCTTTAACTTCTTCTTTTTCTACTTTATTCAGATCCATTCTTAAAAGTCTTTCGTAGAATAACGCAGCTTTGCTAGTCTTATTTGTTCTAGCAAGAAAATCTCCTTGCTGTCTGTAAAAAACTCTCAGTTCTGCAAGAACATTTGCTTTTTGTACACTATTTGTATCTGTAAATGCTCTTCTAATAGCTCTATCAGCATCTTCAAAATGTGCTCCCTTTGCAAGTTCTTTTGCTTCAAGAACAAGATATTCTATTTTTTCTGAAAAAGTAAAAGAACTAATTGAAATATCGTTGTATGCTTTTGCAGCGTCCTTATACATCTCTTTTCTATCATAGATTTCAGCAAGTTTCAATAATGCAAATTTTTTCATGTCTGTTGCAGGCATTAGATTTAGAAATCTTTGTAGATGGTCTATTTGAACAAAATCCCCCTTGCCAGCAATTTCATCCTCCAACTCTTTTTTATGCATGAACTTTGTTATCATTAAAAATAAAATACTCGAGGGTTTTTAAGTATTTGGGAAATTATTTTCTTTTTAGAGTGTCATATAACTTAGCATAATGACTTCTCCAAAATTCCACATAACTTTCTCCAAGTTTTTTCCCCCTATTAAAATCATGTAAATTTAATGCAAGGAAAATATCTGCCTTAGCATATTCTTGAGGATTTCTTTGATAAACTTCTGGATACTTTTCAGGATTATTTTGGATATCTTCAACATACCCTTTTAAAAATTCCCTTAATTCACTTTTTTTATGAATACGTGTTAATGCTCGCCCTATCCAGTCTTCTTGCAAATATTCTTTTTCAGGGTCACAGCAATAGGCTTCTTGTTCTTGAAAATAGCTTCCACCCGATTCTCGCACTTTTTCTATTCTCTCAGAAATTTTTCCAAAATATTCTTTTATTTCCTTTTTTATCTGTGCACTAAGATGTGCTGGCCTTGTTCTTTTTTCTAAATCCATGTTCAAAAGAATTTTAAGGAATATTTAAAGATTTATCTCTTCGAATAACTACTTCAATGAAGATAACTTCTAAGAAGAGACCATGCACTATTAACTAGTTGGATAAGCCACAACATTTTATTTTTTTAGAATTTATTTAAATATTTCTTCAAGTTTTACTTGAATTATTTTTTCAATATCTCTTTTCATGAGATTAGCGGGGAAAGGTAAATCCCCCTGAAGAACTAATCCTTCATTGTAAAGAGCAACATTTCCAGTAATATTCATCCCACCCATTTCAAATTCAAAATTCATTTCTTCGTTCTTATCATTCCATTCTTTAATTGGGTGAGAAATCATTTGAGCGTAGTCTTTAGTCAGATTTTCTAAAAAATTGTTCATTCTGGTATAAGCTTCATTGATTCCACAAGAATATTTATGAACTATTTTCATTTTAGTTTTTAGAATTTATTTATCAAAATTATTTTAGAATCTCTAAGAAAAAATTTAAGCCTTTCTCTTTACAATTTCAGTACACATACCAGCTGCAACAGTTGCACCGGCATCTCTTACTGCAAATCTACTCATGAAAGGGTTATCTTTTTGAGTTTCTAAACATAAATGTCCTTGAGGTCTAATTCTTACTTTTGCTGTATCCCCATTCTTCAGGAAATCAGGGTTATCTTTGATAGATTGACCTGTTCTTGGATCAATTTGAGAAATTAATTCTGTGAATTGACATGGAACTTGTGCAGTATGAACGTGGAATACAGGTGTATATCCTTTAGCTAATACAGTTGGATGGTTGATTACAGTGATTGTAGCAATAAATTCCTCTACAACTGGGATTGGGTTAGATGCTTCACAAATTACATCTCCTCTAGCTAAATCTTTCTTTCCAATTCCTCTAATATTAACACCAACATTATCTCCTGCAGGTGCTTCTGGTAATGATTCGTGATGAGCTTCAATAGTCTTAACTTCTCCGTTAACACCTTTACCAGTTCTTCCTGGAAGGATTATAACTTTTTGACCAATCTTCATAATTCCTGTTTCAATTTTTCCAACGGGAACTGTTCCAATACCTGTAATTTCATATACATCTTGGATTGGCATTCTCATTGGTAAATTTGTAGGCGGTTCTGGAGCAGGGAATATATCAAATTGCTCAAGAATTGTAGGTCCAGTATACCAAGGCATCTTAGTAGATTTCTTGTGGATGTTATCTCCTTGTAAACCTGAACATGGAATAAAAGCAGTTTTATCTGGGTCAATACCAACACCCTTTAATAATTTTCCAACTTCTTCTTTAACTTTTTTATAGCTTTCTTCTTTATACTCAACTGCATCCATCTTATTAACTGCAATTGCTAGGTTTTTTACACCCATTGTTCTTAATAACCATAAATGTTCTGTTGTCTGAGGTTGAACTCCAGCAGGAGCAGCAATTACTAAGAAAGCGCAATCTGCCTGTGAAGCACCAGTAATCATATTTTTAACAAAATCTCTGTGTCCCGGAGCATCAATAATTGTAATTTGATATTTGTTAGTCATTAATTTTTTATAAGAAAGATCAATTGTAACTCCTCTTTCTCTTTCTTCTTTAATATTATCCATAACATAAGCGAATTCGAAACCAGCTTTACCGTTTTTAACAGCTTCTTCTCTTAATTTTACCATTTGCTGTTCACTAACTGCTCCACCGTCGAACATCATTCTACCAATACAAGTAGACTTACCAGCATCAACGTGTCCTACGAACACAACATTCATGTTTGGTTTTTCTTTTGCCATGTTTAATTAATAAAAAACTAGGTTTATAAATATTTCGGTTAAGATTTATCTTTTTCTTTCAAAAAGGAATAAAATGAAATTTAAAACAAAAAATCCGAGGGTAAATCCTCCAACAACATCACTTAACCAATGGGCATTAATGTATATTCTACTAAATCCTATGAATAAAATTAAAAATATATTCGCTGCAATAAACCAATTTTTTCTAATTTTATCTTTTATTTCATCTTTGTAAAAATAGATTAACAACGAGAATAAAATTATTGCAAATGTTGCATGCCCACTTGGAAAACTATTTTCTAAATCTTGTATTAATTGTGTAGCTGGTCTCTGTCTTTCAAATAAAAATTTAATGATTTTTTCAATAGTAAACCCACAGGCAAGTGCAATTGCAAATGTCCATGCTTGTTTTTTCTTTTTCATTGAAATGAATATACCTAAAAAAAGAAGAGCAATTGCAATCATAATAAAATTAGAATATTGCCCCAAAAACATAAATAATGAATTAAGATAAATGGTATTAATATCATTCATACCCTCGCTGATTTTCACATCAATTGTGTGATTACTAAAAATAACTATTGCAAAAATTGCAAGAAAAATAATTAATGAGCTAACAGCGTAAATTAACTTTTTATTCATAAATTAGATTAGAATTTTTAATTTATATAATCTTTTGTTATTCAATCCTTGGTCTTCCAATTTCTAAATCATCTTCCCTATCATAAATTGTTCCAATAATTCCAGCAAACCTTGCCCAGGGATAATAATCATCTAGCATTCTTTCATAATTTTTAGTAATGCTCTGAGCAATCAATCTCATACCAGAAGATTTCTTATCACGCATCATAGTATCATATCTTTTTCTAGTGCCAAGACGAATTGCTTTATAATTTTCTTCCTCATCCTTAAACAATTTTCTTTCAATGCTTGTTAATACTAGCTCTGGATCTTCAAGGATGCTCGCTCCAATAAAATTTAATCTAGCAGACTCTTTATCTTGAGTCATCGCTTGATAATTTCCAGATGCAAGAAATCCTGCAAGCCTATAAATCCAAAAATTACTTTTAATTAATTTATCTGGATTATCAAAAACATTTTTCACAACCCAAAAAGAAAATTCATCGGGTGCATTTTTAACAATGTTCTCAACATCCTGCTGCCCAATTAGTTTTAACATTCCATCGAGGTTTCCGCAATTCCACTCTTCTTTAATTTCAGGAGGGATGTTCCCATTCCAAAAGTTCTTATTTCTCTGATAATTTAAATCAGAACTTCCAAGATTGTGGTATTGCCTAACTGCTTCATTGCTAAGAGCAAAGTCTGGAGTTGGATTTGTTTTAACATCTTTCCATTTTTCAGAATTAATATCTTTGTCAGTTAGAAAATAATCTTTTCCATTAGATTCAATCCAAGAGATGAATTGTCCCATATCAAAAGAGAAGGTGATGGAATATATAAGGATTATTGATGTTGAAAAGAATTAATGACCTTGATTTTTTCTTTGCATGGCCGCTTTTGTGTGTGCTAAATTATCCGGCATTCTATGAGCTATAGCTCTAGCTTGATTTCTTTTATGCTGAGAATTCTTTGCAATAATTTTTTGAACTCCATAAAGCTTTCCAAAAACTTCCCTATCAACTTCTTCCAACATTTCAGGATTTTTTCCAGGTTTAGAAATATAATATCTCTCAGGAATTTTAATCTGTTCAAGAATGTTATCTGTAAAAGTAATTCCTCCCTGATTATAGTAAACCCATCTAAGATATTGATTTTTACCTGCATTCAAGAGGTCTCCAACAGTTGAGTCAGAATATTGTCCAAACTTCATAGGAGATTTTTCAGTTAATTTTCTTAATAATGGAACATCCATAGTCTATAAAAGAATAAGAAGTTTTTAAATTTTGCTTGAGAAGAATTATTTTACTTCTTCTTTATAATTAATAATTCTGGTATCGCAGCATAAAATGCTAGCAAAAAGGTATCGTAATCAATAACTTCACTTTTTTCAGTGCTTGGGTTTAAAATTTTGAATCCTTTTTTATTATATCCTTCAATAATTACCTTATGATTCATACCCAAAGAAACTGTATTCCAAATAAAAGCAGGCTTTAGATTAATTATTACAAATTTATTTTTATCAATTATTTCTTTCAAGGCCTTAAGAGTTAATTTTTTTATTGTTACTTTTCCTCCAAGCTCTAAAAATTCTAATGTTTTATCTACGCTAAATTTTCCAAATTCAATGTAAGTTTTTAATTTTTCTTGAAGAGACTCTTTGAGATTTTTCTTACCTATCTTAAAAATTAGGGGGTTATAACCAATATATTCTGCTTTGAATCCAAACTTCAAGGCAGTTATGCCAAGGCTAATAATTGGATTAATTATTCCATTGGATGTTTTGTATACTTCATTTTTTTCCCAAATTTCTTTTTCAGAAAAAGTTTTTCTATGATAATTAAAAATGCTTCTCAAACAAGCCACACCACAAGATTTGTTTGTTTCTTGCTTAAATATTTTCATGCATTACTAAAGAATTCTCTTTATTTAAAAGATGCTACTTACTTTTTTCTTGCAACAGGAAGACCATAAACTATTTCATCTTTAGATTCTTTTCTTCCTTGTGCGTATGAAACTGAAAACTCATTATTAGAATAATGACAATTAATTATTGCTTCAATGCCTTTTTCCACCAATTTCTTTTGACGTTGATCCTCTTCCCAGGCATACCATCTCTCTGAATGTTGACTAATATAATAAACTCCAATGTCTCTATCTTTTGTATCAATTATTTCAACTTCGTATCCAACCATTGATTCATATTCTGACTTAGAACCAGGAAAGAAACGTACTTTATTCATGTGTTCACTAACTTTCATTAATTCTATTTCTTTTCTCACGTTCTCTTCTCCTTTCGTGATTAATTTTCCAAGTCCTCCTGCCATAGTTTTTTTATCTAAATATCGTTTATAAGAATTACTGTTCTGAAGAATACACTTACTGATTCTCTGACAACCCTTTACGTTCTCTAATCTTTCTAATTACATCCGCTTGTAGAGATTGAGGCATTCTTTCAAATAACTGATCTTTCAATGAACTTGTTCCTCTACCTTCAGTTGCACTTCTCAAATCACTAGACCATCCAATCATTTCAGCAACGGGTAATTTAGCTTCAAGTTGAACCATAGCTCCTTCTTGATTCATATTAATCATCTGACCTCTCTTAGTGCTTACAAGTTTTGTAGCTGCACCCATGAATGATTCTGGAACTTCTATAACATGTATCTGTAATGGTTCTAGGATAGAAGCATTTGCTTCTTTCATAGCTTCCTTAATTGCATCTCTAACTGCGGGATAAACCTGAGCAGGACCTCTGTGAATTGCATCTTCATGTAACTTAATATCTACAAGAGTAATCTTCATGTTCATACATGGTTCTCTTGATAATGGTCCTTGATCCATAACCATCTCAAATGCATCCATAACCATTTCCATTACTTCTCCAATATGAACTTCTCCTCTTGTTTCATCGAATAACATGTTTCCTTTGTAAACTTCCTTAACATTTCTAATTTCATCAGAACCCCAACCAATTCCAGAAAGTGTTTTTGTAACCAAATCGCTTTTTTTCTTTATTCTTCCTTCAGGCAATTCTCCCTTTTCAATTAATAACCCTAATTGGGCATCCAATGGTTCAACCTTGATGAAAAAACTATTGTGCTTGTTTGGGCTTCTTCCTTCGCAAGGGGGGGAAGCTTTTCCAACTGTTTCTCTATATACAACAATTGGTGAAGAAGTTTTAATCTCTAAACCTTTTTCTGTTCTGATTCTATTTTCAATAATTTCTAAATGTAATTCTCCCATTCCTGAGATTAAACTTTCACCAGTTTCTTCGTTAATTGTAACTTTAATTGATGGATCTTCCTTAGAAACTTTTCTAAGAATTTCAATTAATTTTGGTAAATCTGCAGTCTTTGTTGGTTCAATTGATTTTGTAATAACCGGTTGAAACAGGTGTTTAATTTCTTCAAATGGAGTTTGTTCAGTAATAGTAATTGTCTCTCCAACATCCACATCAAGTCCACTTACAGCAAGAACATTTCCTGCAGGAACAGTTTCCAGTTGTTCTGGTTTAATACCATTGTAAACTAGAACCTGTTGAATTCTTGCTTTTTTCTTTGCCATATTACAATAAACTTCCATTCCACTTTTCATTGTTCCAGAATAAATTCTTCCAGCAGAAATTTCTTTTCCAGATCTTGGATCAATTACAATTCGAGTAACTACAAATCCCAATTCCCCATTAGGATTACAAGTCAATAAATCTTTTCCAAAAGCAGAATCCTTATCCCCGTGCCAAATTTTAGGAATTCTATATTTTTGTGCTTCTAACGGATTTGGTAAATGTTTAACTGCCATATCTAGAATAACTTCATTTAGGGGAGCATTTTCCCAGACCCATTTGTCTCTTTCTGCAGAGGTCATACTTCCATCATATAATCTATAAATATCCTTAAAACTAACGCCCTTCTTTTTCATATAGGGAATTGAGAGTGCCCAATTTTCTCGTGCAGATCCAAACGCAACACTTCCGTCGAGAACATTAACTTTCCATGCATCAACAAATTCTTTTTCAGCAAGTTGTTCAATTAAATGATTAAAATTTTCAATTAATTTCATAAATCTTTCTTGCATTTGTTCGGGAGTTACTTTTAATTCATTGATTAATCTGTCAACTTTATTAATGAACAGAACAGGTTTTACTCTTTCTCTAATTGCTTGTCTAAGAACAGTTTCTGTTTGCGGCATAATTCCTTCAACAGCACAGATTAATACAAAAGTACCATCGATAGCCCTCATAGCTCTTGTTACATTTCCTCCAAAATCTACATGACCAGGAGTATCAATTAAATTAATTAAATATTCTTCTCCATTAAAACTATGAACCATAGAGACATTTGCAGCATCTACAGTCATTAGTCTTTCTTGTTCATCTGAATGTTGCCAGGTTTCCATTCCGCCTTCTAAATTTCCTGCATTTTTTGCAGCCATCAATCCTGCTGCTGCCAAAAGGTTATCTGTGAATGCAGTTTTACCGTGGTGAATGTGCGCAGATGTTGCAACATTACGAATAGTATCTTGTTTAGAAGTCAATCTTTGAATCTTGTGTAAGCTTGTTTCCTTTTCTACCATTTGAAATAAATTCCATTGATAATTATTTACTGAAAAATCGGTTTATAAATCTTTTTAGAAAAAGAAAATTGTCACTTAGAATTTAAGGGAAAGAATTAGCTTTTCTTCTCGAGACAACCCATAGCCAGAAACCATGACCAATTCACCATTTCTATTTAGGCATATATTTTCTTTACTATTAAACTTGATTGCCTTGGGCAGTTTTATTAACCCTCCTTCAACAACCATATCTTCTAATTTCTCTCTTTCATATTTGATTTGAGTATTCAATCCCAAATAAAATTCTGAGAACAATTCTCCAATGCAAGTATAATATTGTAATGCTTTGAACCCTTTTTTTGGTGCAGCCTCAGATACAACATAATGGATAAAGAACTCTTTTTCTCCTAAATTATTCGCCTCCATAATTAGTCTAGGAAATTTTTGTTTAAAAATAAATCTGTTGTTAAGAGTATATTTGAAAATTAAATTTAACGAGCAGAATCTGCTTGTGCTTCGCATTCTTTTTTCTTCTTAACAGACATGCTTTCTCCGTTATTATCTGCAGCAAGCATGATTTCTTCAGCAAGTGCTTGAGCAAACTTCTTTTTCTTTCCAAAAGATTTATCCGAAGAACCATGAACAAGATGTTTCAATGCTTGGTTTACTCTTCTAATTGGAGAAACATCAACAGCCTGGGGGTATCTTGCACCACCATATTCAATAATTGTAACTTCATCTCTTGGTGCTGAATTTTCTACAGCATCAACCAGAACTTGAACCGGATTTTTCCCAGTTTTCTTCTCAATTACTTCAAATGCTTCAAGAACAATTCCCATATTTCGAGTATATTTTCCAGTAGATGTTCCAAGTTCAATTCTGTGTTTCTTGTTTCTGTGTCCACCAACTGCAATTTTGTTCATTAATCTTTCAACAATATTAACCTTGACCTGCCCGAATTTAGAAACATTTCTTCCGCTACTTTTTAAAATTAATTTTGGTTCTAAATTGATTGCTGATTGAAGTCCAAGATCTTTTACTGTAACTTCTGAAATATCATACTTATCAAAAATCTTAAATTTTGGAGTTATTGTTTCTGCCATTTTATTTTATTAATTTTAATAATCCCCTCTTTAATTCTGAAAGTTTAACATCTGAGTTTAGTCTGGGAGAACAATGCACAGTTCCTTCCTTAACATTTAATGAAATAAATCCTCTTCCATCTTTTGAAAAATAAACATGATTTCTTGTGTCAGATGGTTGTGTTGCAGGATTAAGATCTTCTGCATGATCCAAGTAATACTTTACTTTTTCAATATTTGTAGTTTTATAATCTGTTGATTCTGTCATTTTATCTTCTACCCTTTTCAATCTTACCCAACCATAATCTTTCTAGAGATTGATCATTTACTTTAAGAACTCTATAACGAACACCTGGAATATCTCCTTTTGATCGTCCCTGTTTTCCACCAATTCTTTCAATCATAACTTCATCATGTTCATCAATAAACTTTTGTGCTAAATTTCCGGGGATAAATACAGAAACCTGTTTTCCATTTTTAGTCAATTGTACTTTGCAACATTTTCTCATCGCTGAGTTTGGCTGTTTTGCTTCTTTTTGGAATTTTGAAAGAACAATTCCTTTTGCTTGATTTGCTCCACCCAGTGGATCAGACTTTGCATAAAGGTCTAAAGCTTTCGCTTTGTAATTCTTATCTTTCCATCGGAATTTCTTCCGATCCTTCATTTTCTTTTTAGCACTTTTTAATCCCATTTGATATGAATATTTAATGAAATTGGTTTATAAAGATTCCTATTATTCTTCTAATAAGTTAGGATTTCCCAGGAATTTGCCATCAGCATTGGAGCAAATCTTCTTTATTAAGCCAAAATGAAACTTTATTTCTTTTGGATTTGATGAATTCACTCTATAAAGTATTCTTTTATCATTAAAATAAATTCTTTGATGCATATCTCCAAAATGATTTGACGGATCATAAATATTTTCTAAATTTTCAAGGTCACTTTTAATTTGGCCTTTAAAACATTCTGCCCAATCATCAAGGATAAAATTAAGTTGTGTTCTTAATTCATCAGGTGTTCCAAAATATTCAATAGCAAAGTCAGGAGTTGTTGTCTTTATCATTTTAGATAATTCTGAAATCAACGTCAAAGAAATCTTTTACAATGCTTTGCATTTCGAGTAATCTTCTTTTATTTCTTCCAAGAAGTGCAGCTTTACTTTGCATTCCTGCAGTTAAAATTATTTCGTTCTCTTTAATTTCCAAATCCTTAAACTCAACTGGAGCAACAACTGCTTGAATAAATGTTCTAGCATCTTGTATGCTATTTGGTTTTGCAATAATTCTAACTCTCTTTTTTATAATGTCACTTATTCGTTTAAGATTAGAACCTCTATCTCCAAGAGCCATTGGAATTTCAGATTTCTCGACGCAGAACATTAAAGTTTCATTATAAGTAAAGCAGAATCTAGTTCTTACGTGAGTAATCTTTTCAAAAAGACTTAAATTTCTCATGTCTTGCATATCGATAGTCTTTATCATTTTCAAATCTTTTAAATTAGTTCTCTTTATAAAAATTATTATTCAGAACTACTTATTAACCTCTTCTACTATTTGAGAACTTGCAGTTTTCTTTTCGCTTTCTTTCTTTGTTAATGGTCCAATAACATTTACAAGTAAGCCCGGAAGACCAGTACCCACAGGAACAGGTTGGTTTAAGATTATGTTCTCAATAACACTTGAAAGCTTATCGTGTTTGCCCTTTACAATCGCATTTACGAATTGTTTGATTGGAGTTTCGAATGTTGCTCTTGCTAAAATAGAAGCTTTCTGTGCAATGATTCCCATTCTTGTTACACCCTTAATTTCTCCAGTATTAGTCATAGCGTCGGCAGCAAGTCTTAAATGTCTTTCATTAATATCAAGACCTTGAGAATTAATAACTTCTTTAATTTCATTAATAATTAACTGTCTTGCAACTTCAATTCCGTAGGTAGCACAAACTTCGTGTAAATCGTTTGAAATTGTTTTTTCAGGATCAACTTCTTTCATCTTTGTGATTTCTTTTAAGTTTGTTCCAAGAGTTATAACAACAAAGTCTTTTCCTCTTTTTACAATTAAAATTTGTTCAACACCCTTAATACCAGATATAATTGTTGTCTTTAATTTTTCCTTTAATTTGTAAATCTCCTTGAAATTATAAGCATTAGCATCAAGAACAATCAAACCACTTTGTTCTTTAACTTCGAATCCAAGTTCATTTAATCTACCAACAACTGTTGGAACTGTTGTATGTGTTCTTCTTAATCCTTCTCTATCTATTTTTATTTCAATCTTTTTTGAACCAAAATCTAAATTAATTTCTGAAGAAATTTCTTTTAATGTAACTTCTTTAATCTTTTCAGCAAATACTTTTGCGTGGTCTTCATCATTGTAATCTTTATTCAGATAAATTTCCATCTTCGGAGTTGAAGGTTTCTTTCTAGCATCGAAGATTTCAATAATTCT
The DNA here is from genome assembly GCA_903831045.1 of uncultured archaeon. GTDB lineage: Archaea > Nanobdellota > Nanobdellia > Pacearchaeales > GW2011-AR1 > GW2011-AR1. The sequence continues at coordinate 20,674 of CAIKWG010000038.1, forward strand.
TGGTAAACCAGTAGTTACCTGCATTTCTTCTACACCTGCCATATGGAAAGTATTCAAAACCATCTGTGTTGAAGCTTCACCAAAAGATTGTGCGGCCACAAGTCCAATGGCTTCACCGGGGCAAATCTTTCCTCCAATGTGCATGTTTGTAACTTCAATTCCGTCTCCACCATAAATGAATTGGATAATATTATTTCCACTATCTCTAACTGTTCCATCATATTCCACTCTAATATCTTGGAATGCATTTGCTAATCTTCTATACAAGTATCCTGATTTTGGAGTTCTCAAAGCAGTATCCATCATTGAATCTCTTCCTGTTATAGACTGGAAGAAAAATTCTTCTGGTTTCAACCCTTTAATAAACGCACTTCTAATAAATCCTCTTGCTGCTGGAGATAAATCTCCTTTTTTGAAAAATGATAATGTTCTATCTGTGTATCCAAAGTCAATTCTTCCTCCTGCGAAAGCCTGTTGACCAATACAAGAAGCCATCTGAGCAATATTAACAATATTACCTTTACTTCCGGAATTCATTAATGCACTAGCCTGATTTGATTCTGGGAAATTTTTCTTAATCTTCTGACCAATCAATGTTCTTGCTTCATTCAAAGCTTTCAAGATATAAGTTTCTCTTGATCTTTCAGCTGTTTTACCTGGAATTAATTCTAATGTGTCTTCTGCTTCTTTCTTTAATATTTCTTCTACTTTGTGATATGAATCTTTAACAATCTTATCACATTCTTTAAGTAATTCTTCATCCAAATCAAAATCTTCAATTGATAAAGATAATCCGTAATCTGTTAAGAAGAATCTTCCTAAATCTGAAACTTTCTTAATTATTTCAAATGCTTCAGTTCTTCCGAATTTTTTATCAATTAATTTGATAACTTCTCCATCTTCACCACCGAATACGTTCTTATCAATAATTCCACTCTTAATCACACCATTATCAATATCTATTGTTTCAGTTTTATAATCAATCTTAGGCAGGAATGTTGAAAATATTTCTAATCCTGTAACATTTTTCTTAACTTCAGCATCAATTCCAGATCTATATAATAATTGGTTTGCTTCTTCTTTTGTGAATTTCTTTAATCCTAATAAATAATTTCCTGTAACTGCATCAATTGCACATCCAATAAGGTTTGTATTATTCTTTGGAGACATTAAATTTTCTTTAACATCTAAAAGTATTTTTGCTTCAGCTCTTGCTTCTTCAGTTTGAGGAGAGTGAATATTCATTTCATCACCATCAAAATCCGCATTATACGGATTACATGCAGATGGATGCATTCGGAAAGTTCTTCCTGGAAGTACCTTAACGAAATGTGCCATCAAACTTCCTCTATGAAGTGATGGGTGTCTGTTGAATAAAACAATATCTCCGTTTTGTAAATGTCTTTCTACTTGATAACCTACTTTTAATTCTGCAATAATTTCTTCTTTTAATTCGTTTGAAATCTTTTTCTTTCTTCCATCTGGTCTGATAACATAATTTGCTCCAGGATATTCTGCTCCCATCTGGATTAATTTCTTTAATTTATTCATATTGATGTCGTTTACCATTTCAGCAACAGTTACTACTCTTGCAATTTCAAATGGAATTCCAACTTCGTTAATTTTTAAACTTGGATCTGGACTAATAACAGTTCTACCGGAATAATTAACTCTTTTACCTGCAATATTCTTTCTAATTCTTCCTTCTTTACCCTTAATTCTTTCAGTAATTGTTTTCAAAGGTTGACCACTTCTATGTCTTGCTGGAGGAACTCTAGCAACTGCATTATCAAAGAAAGTTGTAACATGATATTGTAATAAATCCCAAAGATCTTCAATAATAACTTCTGGAGCACCAGCGTTTAAGTTTTCCCAAAGTCTTTGATTCGCTCTAATAATATCAGAAAGTTTATGTGTTAAATCATCTTCTGATCTTTCACCTGTTTCTAAAATAATAGAAGGTCTTACTGTAACTGGAGGCACAAGTAATGAAGTTAAAATTGCCCATTCTGGTCTTGAAGTTCTAGCATTAACTCCAATCTTTTTTAATTCTTCATCAGGAATTCTAACCAGATGTTCTCTAATTTCTGTTGGGAAAATTCTTGTTTTACCCTTATAGAAACTTGTTGGTTTATCCAATTTCATTCTTTCTTGAGGTTCATGACAATGAGGACATTTTTTTGCATCTTTTGCTCTTTTAGCTCTTTCACTAGGAGTATATTTTTCTAATTCTTTTTCAGTAATCATTAATTTTCCACAATGTTGACAGAAACATCTTAATCCCATTTCAATCAAAGGAACAAACTTCAGATGAATTACTGACTTAGCCAGGTCAATGCTACCAGGGTGTCCTAGACATTCTTTTACTCTTCCACCACAAGTTCTACATCTAACACCCGGATCAACAGCTCCGAGTCTTAAATCCATTAATCCACCATCTACTGGATAACCATCAATATCATAAAGTTCTGGAGTTACAACTTTTGCAACTGAAATTCTTTTGATTTGGTCTGGACTAAGTAAACTGAATCTAAGTTCTCCGATTTTTTTTCTTATTGGTTTTTTTGCCATTTTATTCGTATTTATTCTTTAAAGTAAATTGAGTATTCATATGTAAGCCTTGCAATTCCTCAATTAATAATTTAAATGCATATGAAACTTCAACAGGTTCTGTTTCTTCTGAATTACACATTGGACAGATAATCTTATTTCTAATTGTATCTTCAAGTGCGATTGTTCCACATTTTGAACAAATGTATAATGTTACTTTATCTGAATCATATCTTTCTTTTAATAATAATGAAGCTCCGTGAGCAACAAGTGCTTGCTGTTCCATTTCTCCAAGTCTTAATGCTCCTCCTCTTGCTCTTCCTTCGATTGGTTGTCTTGTTAATAATGCAACTTTACCTGAAGCTCTTCCGTGCATTCTATTTCCTACCATATATTTCAACTTTAGATAATATAAACTTCCAACGAAAATCTTTGCAGGAATCTTTTTACCAGTGATTGCGTTGTACATTGTTTCTTTTCCATCAAATCTAAATCCATATTCTTCTAATTGATCTTCAAGACTATCTTTACTTTCATTATTGAATGGAGTTCCATCAACAACGCTTCCTCTAATTGCGGCAGCTTTTCCACCAATCAATTCTAATAAATATCCTACAGTCATACGACTAAGTAACCCGTGTGGATTGAAAATTACATCTGGTTTCATACCAGAAATAGAAAATGGAACATCCTGTTCTGGAATAATTGCTCCAACAACTCCTTTCTGTCCGTGTGGATTTGCATATTTATCCCCTAGTTCTGGGATTCTTTGATCTCTTGTTTTAACCTGAACAATTTTATTTCCTTCATCATCAATTGTAACAAAAACAGCCTCGGCAATTCCCTTTTCTTCTTGTCTCAGTGTAACACTTGATTCTTTCTTTGTTCTAACTGAAATTTCTCTTGCTTCGGATAAGAATTTAGGTGGAGAAAGTTTACCAATTACAACATCTCCTTCATTAATATCAGCTTCTGGATAAATAATTCCATCATCTTCTAATAGTCTATAGGCTTCTTCTGTTCTATATCCTGAAGTATCTTTTTCTGGAACAACAATTTCATCTTTTAATCCCCCAGCATAGTTCATTTCAACTGCAGAATATGGTCTGAAATAGAAACTTCTTCCAACACCTCTATCTAAACTTCCTTTATTCAATACAATAGCATCTTCCATATTATAACCTTCATAGGTCATAATTGCAACAGTCAGATTTTGACCAGCAGGATAGGTATTAAGAGTATCATAAACAAAACTTCTTACTAATGGTTTTTGAGGATATTGTAAAATAGAAACATCTGTATCTAATCTACATAAATAATCTGCAGCATAAAGTCCCAATGACTGTTTCTGTGTTTTTCCTCCCTTAAGAAGTCTTGAACTTGGATCGTGATTTGCGTATGAAACAATTGCAATTGAAAGTCCTAGAGAACCAATTGGGTCAATTTCTAAATGAGTATGTTCAGCATCTATTTCTTCTTCTTTTAGTGCAATATAAGCTTCTTCTTCTTCCGCAGCGTCTAAATATTCAACAATTCCTTTGTTTACAAGGTCAATCCACTTTAAACTTCCTTGTTCTAATTGTACCATGTGTTCATTTTTTAACTTTGAAGAACCATTGTCTACAACAATAAGAGGTCTTAGTGTTCTACCGGGTTCAGTATAAATAGAAACTGTACTTAATCCATCATCTTTTCTTACGTTCATTTGAACTGGGAATTGTCCAGCTCTTCTTTTTTCTCTTATATTTTTTACAAATTTACTAGCATCCTTAACATTTCCAACATATCCTCCGTTGAAGAAAACTTCCATTCCTTCTGTTCCTTCCTTTTCCAGTCCAATTGATTCTAATTCTTTAATGAATTTATCCAAATCTAATTCAACTCTTGTAGAAACTTTAGCTAATACAGCAAGGTTTTTTCTCAGACCAATTTCAGTTCCTTCTGGAGTTTCAATAGGACAGAATCTTCCATAATGAGTTGGATGTAATGTTCTTGCAGCAAAATTTTCTTGTTCACTTTCAAGCATACTAGAAACTCTTTGTAATTGAGAAATCATTGCTAGATAGTTTGTCTTATCCATATTCTGAGTAACTCCGCTTCTTTCTCCGGTCCAAGAACCAGTAGCAATAGCAGATTCAACTCTGTGTGAGAATAATGTTGATTTAGCTAAAATTTTGATAGATAAATATTTTTTTCTCTTTGAAGATTTTTGTAATGAATATTGAATATCTCTAATTAAAATTCCTAGGTTTACTCTGAATAGAGTAGCAAGCAAATCTCCAGAAAGTCTAACTCTCTTATTTGCATAATGATCTTTATCTGTTCTTAAATCTGGATTTTCTTTTGCAGTTAAATACTGCTTAATTAGTTTGCATAATGTTATTGCTTTTTTTGTTCTATCTTCTTTAGCTTGACCAATGTGAGGAAATAAATATGAATCAATTCTTTGTTTTACTCTATCCATAATTTCTTTTTTTGTTCCTTGAAGATTTGTTTTTTCAGCAATATACATCATTGCATCTTCTTTTGTTGCTAAATCTACAAATTCATATAGGTTTACAATAACACTGTCTGTTTCTTTACCAATATATTTAGCAATATCCGATTCTTTAACAAGACCAAGTGCTTTTAGTATTACCACAGCTGGAACATCTTTGAATCTACTAAATGAAACATTGAAAATTCCTTCTTTGCTTTCACTGATAGTCATTGGAATTCTATAGGTTCCCTTAAGTGAGAATAATTTTAAAGTCAATTCTTTCTTTTTATTTTCTTCAATGAATGGTTGGTTTTCTGCAAGGTCTTCAGCCATTACCATAACTCTTTCATTTCCTTTAACAATGAAGTATCCACCTGTATCCAATGGATCATTATATCTTTGAACAAGTTGTTCTTTTGTTAATCCAGCAGTGTTACAAGCTTTACTCTTAACCATAACTGGAATTCTTCCAATTTCAACAACTTCAGAATCTACATTTCCATCTTTCTTAATTGTTAATTCTAATTTAACTGGAGCTGAATAGGTTAAATTTCTTAATCTAGCTTCATATGGTGTAATTAATGCAGAACTTCCATCTGCTTCAGTAATGTCTGGTCTACCAACTTCAATTTTTCCTAATTTTATTTCAAATTCCTCATTTTCAATTGTTCCGTTGATTTCATCAACAATTTCTTGCATTCTATGCTCGATAAACTCATTAAAAGAAATAATATTTGATTCAACAATAGAATGATCTTCTAGATATCTTTTTACAATAAGGTGTTTGTTTGATTGAATCATTTTAGACAACAACCCTGTAATATAAATTTATTTTTTCATCTTCTTTTCTTTCGATTTTTATAACTTCACCAATGTTTGCACCTTCAGGAATTGCAAGATCAGTTAAAAGCATCTTCGGTAATTGTGATTTAGATAGGTTTAAAGAATTAAGAATTTTTTTTGTTTCTTCTTCACTTAACTTTGTTTGTTTTGGTTGTAGAACGTGCATTTTTGGGTTTATCGTCGGAATTTAATTCCAGAGTCATATATTTGCTAACATTATGTTAGTGACTCTATAATAATAAATGAAAGTGATTTTTTTGGTTTTTAAATGTTTCTATTTAATAAAAAAACTGTGAAAATCTAGGTTTTAACCCTAGTTTTAATCAATTTCAACTTTTATTCTGTTTTTCCTGTAATCAAATAATTATTTAGCCTATTTATATCTAACAGTCTATCTCTGTTTAGAGTTTCATCCCCATAAATGACTATCTTTAGAATGGGATGAATTACTCCTTTTGTTAAAAATAACTCTCTGTCCGAGTCATAATAATGATTTCCCGGACTTATCTCATGGGTAAAAAATGAACCTTCAGATTCAATAGTTTTTCTAGAAGATAATTCTAATCCCTCTACTTTTATTAGATATCTTTGAATTCTGTCTGGTTTGTTATAATTCATTCTCTTAAATATTTCCAATCTCTTACCATAAAATTCTTCCATATCAAATAATACTTCTAACTTTTGTTTCTTATTCCCAGAACTATCAATAAGATGCGGGGTAAACCTTTGTTCTATCATTGATTTTTAATAATTAAATCATTTATATTATTTTATATATTCAAATGAAAGAATATGGCCCCGAGGGGAGTTGAACCCCCGACACCCGGATTAAAAGTCCGGTGCTCTAACCAGGCTGAGCTACGGAGCCATTAAATGAAATAGAAAGAATCGGTTTATAAAATTATCCTCTAGATAGCATAATTAATTTAAAGTTCATGTCAATAAACAGTTTATGGAATTAACTAAATTATTTCTAACAAAAGACGAAATACCAATACTTCATGATAGTTGTTTTCAAATTCCAATTCATCCAAAAATTTTAGACCCTGCTATTAATATAAGGCCTGAAATTGCAAAAGAAATATTTCCCAAGGTGGCACAAGATTGGTATAACGATCTAAGAATCTATGCCAATATAGAAAAAGATTTGGACAAAAAAATGTGGTATGAAGAAGTTTTTCTAAAGAAGGAACCAAGCATAGTCAATCATTTGAATCATCAATTTTTAAATGAGACTTGGAGAGATGATATTGATACTTTAGATAATGGATTTGTTAATAATTTCTCTATAAGTAGAAATGCGGGGGGAAGTCTTTATTTTTGGCAAGATGAGGTAAATTGTGAATCTATAGTTCCAAATGTTTATCTTAGACTTTCAGAAGAAAAGATCAATGAATTTGTTTTTAAGAAAATGAATAATTATAACCTTGGGTTTGTGTATGCGTCTCACAACATTGATAATCTTCCAGGAGCTTTATTTTTAAGAAATTGGGCAATAGAATATATGAATCAAGTCTTTAAAGAAGTCTTCTAAATATATCCTCTAATCACATTTTCAATTTCTTCTTGAGGCATTGCCCCAATAATCTGTTCTACAATTCTTCCATCCTTAAACATAATCAAATTTGGAATAGAGCTAACTCCAAATTTTTCCGCTATTTCAGGACTATCTTCAATGTTTACCTTCCCTACCTTTAATTTTCCTTTAAAATTTTCACTGATTTCTTCCATTACTGGAGTCATCATAACACAAGGCATACACCATTCAGCAAAAAAATCTATTAAGACAACCCCCTGTTTAGTAAAAGATTCAAATTCTTTTTCACTTAATTCAGGAACTTCGTTGTTATTTACCATCTTCAACCTAAGGAAATAAGTTTTATAAGTTTTTAGATAATGAATCTCCAGAAGAAATCCTAGTTTATATCTTCCAGAAGATAGATGTTTAAAAAGAAATTTATTTTATTCTAACTAATGCAAGCTTATTTAGAGATAGTTGATAAAATTTTAAAAGAAGGTGAATGGAAAAATAATCGTACTGGTGTTGATACATTAGCTATTGCCGGAGCAATGTTTGAACACGATATGTCTAAAGGTTTTCCTCTTTTAACAACAAAAAAGATGGCTCAAAAGGCTATTAAGGTAGAACTTGAAGGATTTATCAAAGGTATTACAGATAAAAATTGGTATCAAGAAAGAGGCTGTACAATCTGGGACGAATGGTGTAATCCTCAAAAAGCTCCATATGGGACTGATGAAGAATCTAAATCTAAAATGAAAGCAGAAAGAGATTTAGGTCCAATATACGGTTTTCAATGGAGACATTGGAATGCAGATTATGAAAGTTTTAATACAGATTACGCTGGAAAGGGAATAGATCAATTAGCAAAGATTGTACAAACACTAAAGAAAAATCCAAATGATCGAAGAATGATTGTGAATGCGTGGAATCCTGAAAAATTATCTCAGATGGCCTTACCGCCCTGTCATTATGGTTTTCAAGTTACAGTAATTAATAATAAACTTAATCTTCTCTGGAATCAAAGATCTGTAGATACAATGTTGGGACTTCCATTTAACATAGCAAGTTATGGAACTTTACTTCATCTATTGGCTAAAGAATCTGGATTTGAAGAAGGAAAATTAATTGGATTTTTAGGCGATGTTCATATTTATGAAAATCATCTTGATGGAGCAAAAGAACAACTAACAAGAACCCCTCTTGCATTGCCTCAAGCGGAGACAGAAAATTTTAGCTCTATTTTTAATTGGGAATCTTCGGATACAAAATTCAAGGATTATCTTCCTCATGATAAAATAAATTTTCCAATTGCAATCTGATTAAAATGGAAAGAGGTAAATTTTTAGATTTAGTTATAGCTGGTCCAGACATGAGTGGAACAAGCACGCAGATTGGGGATATTGTTAATTATTTTAAAAAGAAAAATTTAGCTGTTAGAGATTTAAGAGGAACCGAGATAGATGCATTATTTCATGCTGAAATATTTAGATTATTAAATTCTAAATTTTCAAGTGTTTCGGAGTTGCCAGAACATATCCGAAATTATTTTTTATTTAAAACTTATAAATTAATGTCTGGAGGAGGAACAAATCAAGACTTACAAATTGCTTCTTGTGTTAGAAATAATGTGACTACCTATATTGATCCTAATTCTGCAGATGTATGGATTATGGAAGAGCCAACAAAAAGGGGGGCAGGACAATTAAATAGAACAATCGAACAAAACAGATCTCAATTCGGAGATGAAATGAATCCAATCGCAGCAGCATTAGCTCATCAAGCCTATAGAACAGATGAATTTCTTAGATTCAGAAAAGCCTTTAGAGGGAATAACAAAATAATTATTCGTAGTCGTAGTGAAGAATCTGCATGTTATCAAATCCTTGATTCCCAATTTTTACAAAATGGAATAAGCATGGAAGATTATCTTAATTTGCCCGGGCATAAAATAGCTTTTAAAAATTCTCCCACAAATATTTTTGTAGTGTGTGGTCCAGAAGATTGGACAACTCAGGATTATCTTAAACTAAAATCGCAAAGAAGTAACGGGCGTGCCATTGATGATTATGAGAGTAATGCTGAATATCAAGTTTTAGTAAATAAGAGATATGCTTCTAATTGGATAGATGAGCTTTATGAGAAAGGATGTGCAATACATGGAGGGATTGTTCCAGAAATTACGCGATTTAATATTTATGATTCAAAAGGGCAAATAAAAGAAAAAATTATTTCAAAATTAGAAACTATTCTTTAATTCAATCCACTGCTTCCAAAAGCTTTTTTTCCACGTACGCTATCGCTAAGATTTTCTGTTTCTTCTATTTCGGCTGTTTCAATTTTTTGAATTAATAGTTGAGCAATCTTTTGTCCTTTTTTTATTTCATAATCTTTAGAAGATAAGTTTACTAGGATTACCTTATATTCTCCTCGGTAAGTATGTTCAATAACTCCCCCCATTGTTTTAATTCCATTACTTGCAACTCCGCTTTTATCCCAAATCAGAGAAACAAATCCAGGGGGCAATTCTATTGAAATTCCTGTTCCAATAAGCTTTCTATAATTTGGTTTTAGAATAAAATCTTCTTCATTTGAAAATAAATCGAGACCCGCATCGCCTTCATGAGCATAGGAAGGAAGTTTAGCTTCTGCATTTAATTTTTTTATTTTAAGCTTTACCATTTTCCCCCTCAATCATCTTGATGATGTTTTCTTCGATGTGAGGAAAAGTACAATTACTACAATCAAGAATTTTTTTACCAAGAGAAGTTGTCACATATTTTATAGAAGGAGAATTAATTTTGCAAGTTTCTCCATAATAAGGGCAATAGCAAAAATAACAGTTTAAACTTTCTAAATCGTGGCATTTTTTATCTTGCTCATAGCAGATACATTTTTCTTTTTGAACTTTCATTCTTTCAAAATTAAACTCTTCCAAAACGGCCTTGGTTCTTTTTTCCATTATCCGCAACTAACTCCATTGTCGTGTCCGCACTTTTTGCACTTTGGACTATGACAACCCGATTCAAATAACGGGTCAGTGCCTCCGCACTTTTTGCATTCAAATTTAGTATCCAGCTTTCCATTTGTTCCGCTAGCTTCTATTTCTATTTCATCAGCTACTCTTACCTGAGATATTATTTTAGAATATTCTTCGGTTCCTCTTTCAATTTTTCTTAAATCTTTTTTATTAATTAAATTGATTAGCTTTCCAGAATTTTCATCCCTTCCAATAATTCCATTCCTTAGAAGATAATCTTCAAAAATTAATCCTGCTGCATGTTCTATGGATTTAATTCTTCTTGGTCCAATTCCCTCATCTTCGCTAGACACAGGGGATTGTAATCTTGAAACAAATTCTGCATAATTAGGGTTCTGCCCTCTCAAAATTTCTGTTCTATCCATTCCCGCTTGAGCAAATGTTACACTTGTGGCTGCCCCATGAGGAGCTCTAACTTGAAAATCTTCATCTGGAATAAAATAAGCTTTTTTATTTTTATCATCAACATATAAATCGCTTGTTAAGGTAACATGTAAACTATCTTGATTTTCAAACCGTTTTATTTTATATTTCATTGCTTGAGGTTTAATATCCAACAGCGGATGTGGCTTAATGTTGTGTTGGACTAATTCAACTTTTTTTTCTAAATTTTCTCTAGGTTTTAATACTCCTTCTCTTGAGCCTTCTCTATAAACAGTAACCCCCTTGCATCCAGCTTTCCAGGCTTCTTCATAAACTTTAGCAACCATATCTTCAGAAATATCTTTTGGTAAATTCACGGTAACGCTAATAGAATGGTCTACCCACTTTTGCATTTCTCCTTGCATCTTAACCTTTTCAACCCAATCCACGTCGTTACTTGTGGCTTTGTAGTATGGAGACTGACTAACCAATTCATCCAGTTTTTCTTTTGAATATCCTTTTACTTCTTCTGGATTGTATCCCTGTACTTTTAACCATTCCTCAAATTTATGATGAAATACATTAAATTCTTCCCAGGAATCTCCCTGTTCATCTACAAAAGCAACATTAACATTTTGATCGTTCGAATTAATTTTTCTTCTTCTCATATAAGCGGGCAAAAATACTGGCTCAATTCCAGATGTGGTTTGAGCCATCAGACTAACTGTTCCAGTTGGGGCTATAGTAAGAAGAGATATGTTTCTCCTTCCATGTTTAACCATTTCTTCATAGAGTACAGGGTCTTCATTTTTAATTCTATTAATAAAAGGATTATCTTTTTCTCTTTGAGCGTCATATATCTCAAATGCTCCTCTTTCTTTTGCCAATTCAACTGAAGATCTATAGGCTTCAATGGCAAGGGTCTTTTGTACTTCAACTGCGAATTTAGTTGCTTCTGGGGTTCCATAGGTTAATCCAAGCGCAGCAATCATATCTCCCTCGGCAGTTATTCCAAGACCCATTCTTCTTCCTTCTTGTGCTTTGTGAGTTATTTTTTCCCATAAAAGTTTTTCAGTTCTCTTAATCTCTTCGTCTTCTGGGTCATTGTCAATTTTTTTCATTATTGCATCAATTTTTTCAATTTCTAAATCAATTATATCATCTGAAATTCTTTGAGCATAATGTACATGCTCTTTAAATTTATCAAAATTGAATTTTGCTTCTGGAGTAAAAGGATTATCCACATATCCATATAGATTCATAGATAATAATCTACAACTATCATAAGGACAAAGAGGTATTTCTCCACATGGATTTGTTGAAACTGTTTTATATCCCAGGTCAGCATAACAATCAGGAATTGATTCTTTTATTATAGTATCCCAAAATAAAACCCCTGGTTCAGCACGCTGCCAAGCATTATGAATTATTTTTTTCCATAATCCTCTTGCCTCAATTTCTTTTTCAAAAGTTGGTTCCTCTGAATTAACAGGATATTGCTGAGTATATGTTTTATTATTGATAACCGAATTCATGAATTCATCGTCTATTTTTACAGAAATATTTGCATTTGTTACTCTTCCTTTATCCATTTTAGCATCAATAAACTTTTCAGCATCGGGGTGTTTAACCGAAATACTAAGCATTAATGCTCCTCTTCTTCCGTCCTGGGCAACTTCTTTAGTTGAATTAGAATATCTTTCCATAAATGGAACAACTCCTGTGGAAGTTAATGCACTGTTATTTACTTCGCTCCTATCTGGACGTATGTGAGATAAATCATGTCCTACTCCTCCTCTACGTTTCATCAGCTGAACCTGCTGTTGGTCTATCTGCATAATTCCTCCATAGGAATCTGCTTCGTTTCCAATAACAAAACAATTAGACAAAGATGCAATTTGAAGAGGATTTTCAACCCCGGTCATAGGTCCTCCCTGAGGAATTATATAACGAAATCCATCCATCAGTTCAAATAATTTTTCTTTAGTGAGGCCATTATCATATTTTGATTCAATTCTAGCAATTCCATTAGCCAATCTCTGGTGCATTTGTGTGGGGGAAGATTCATATAAATTTTCTTTAGAATCCTTTAGAGCGTATTTATTCATCCAAGTGCTTGCAGCCATTTCATCTCCATTGAAATATAATAAAGATTTTTTATAAACTTCATCTGCAGAATAAATTATTCTTCCTCCAATTCCTAAACTTCTTGCTTTATCATCCAAACTTTTTGTCATTTTATTTATTTCTTTTTCCTCTTTATATTGTTTTCTCCAATTGAAAATATACTTTATTCAAGTTCTTCCAATTGTTGTTTAAAGTCTTCTAAATCTTTGAAATCTCTATACACTGAAGCAAATCTTACATAGGCTACTTTATCTATTTTTTTTATCTTTTTCATAATCATCTCTCCAATCATCGAACTTTTTATTTCTCTTTTCCCACGCTTTCTAATCTGTTCTTCAATATCCTGTGCAAGCTGTAATATCTTTTCTTTTGAAATCTGCCTTTTCTCAAACGCTCTCTCCAACCCACGAATAATTTTTTGAATATCAAATTTTTGTCTTGTATTATTCTTTTTTATTACATAAACATCCGATTCAGCAATTTTTTCATAGGTAGTAAATCTTTTTTTACATTTCAAGCATTCTCTTCTCCTTCTCACTCCTTCAGGAGAAATTCTTTTGTTTGTTACACTTGATTTTGTATGTGAGCAAAATGGGCACTTCATTATTTGATTAGTATACAATATGTTGTATAGTATTACCTCTTTATTACTGATTATGGTATACAAAACGAAATATTCTATTTAAATTTTCGTCATAACTAAAATTTACAACAAGAAAAATTTAAAAATAAGTTTTTCTTCATTGGTATGGAGGTGCTAATGGAAGGATATTTATCAACAATTGCAACACAACTTGGAATGTCTGTTGGTTTACTCGCAATAGTAATTATCTGGACACTTGTCTGGAAATTAATTGCGTTATGGAAATCAGCTAGAAATAATCAACCTGTATGGTTTGTGATTCTAGGTATTGTGAATACAATGGGGATACTTGAAATCTTATACATCTTCGTATTCCATAAACTTGGAATTAAAGAAAAGTCAATAGAACAAGTAAAACCCAAAGCTGCTAAGAGAAAAGTTTCAAAGAAACGAAAATAAGCGGCAACAATTTTTATTTTTATTTTTATTTTTTAATCTAGTTTCTGGATTACAATAGTCTTTAAATAGAAGAAGAACAATTCTTCTATTATGAAAGAATTAGACAAAGACTTTATCGATAATTTACAATTGAAAGCAGGAACTTGCTATGGTTGTCCAGCCTATCCTGGAGGGGATTTCAAGTTATGTGACGAATTCCACAACATTAAAAAAATGCAAAAAATAAATTCTCCTTGCTATAATGAAAATGTTCATGTCATGAATAATGTTGACGCTCACGATGAATATGGTAATATAACCAAGATATCTTTCTAATTTTCTAATAGTTAACTTTTTATTCTAATTTCTTCTTGATATTTCATGAAAAAACGCTATGAATTATTGGCCCCAGCAGGAGATTTTCCAATGTTAAGTGCAGCTGTAAAAGCAGGAGCAGATGCAGTTTATTTTGGATTGAAAGAATTTTCTATGCGTCAAGCTGCAAAAAACTTTTCAATTAAAGATCTAGATAAAATAAATAAGATTTGTGGCAAGAATGTAAAGAAATATCTTACAGTGAATGTAATAGTTTATGATAATGAATTAAAAAAACTTGAAGAAACAATAAAAAAAGTAAGAGGCAAAGTTGATGCAATAATTTGCTGGGATTTATCGGTAATAGAATTATGTAGAAAATACAAAATTCCTTTTCACATCTCAACTCAAGCTTCAGTTTCAAATGCAAAAGCTGCCAAATTTTACAAATCTCTTGGAGCAGAAAGAATTGTTCTCGCAAGAGAACTAAATTTAAAGCAGATAAAGGAAATATCAAAAATAATTCCAATTGAAACTTTTATTCATGGAGCAATGTGCGTATCTGTTTCAGGAAGATGTTTTACTTCTCAATTTTTGTTCAACTGCTCTGCAAACAGAGGAGTTTGTCTTCAGCCCTGTAGAAGATCTTACACCATTAAGGATGAAGATGGAAATGAATTGAAGCTAGAGAACAATAGAGTAATGTCCGCAAAAGACCTCTGCACACTTCCATTTATTGAAAAATTAAAAAATGCAGGAATAACCTGTTTTAAAATTGAAGGAAGAAATAGAGACCCTCGTTATGTGGACACAGTTGTAAAAGTCTATAGAAAAGCGTTAGATAAAAAATTAACTTCAAAAGAAATTCAAGAATCTCTTGAAGAACTTGAAAAAGTTTACAATAGAAAGTTTTCTTCTGGATTTTATATCAAAATGCCAACCTCGGACGATTTCACAAACATTGAACACAGTGCTTCAACAGAACAAAAAAAGTTTGTTGGTAAAATTTTAAAATATTATACTAAACCTGAAGTTGGAACAATTCAAATTCAAGCAGGAGAATTAAAGGTTGGAGATGAAATTAATGTTATTGGTAACACAACCGGAATAGAAAAAATAAAAATATCTTCCATGGAAATAAAGAACCAGTCGGTTCAAAAAGCAATAAAAGGTCAAGAAGTTGGAATTAAACTTCCAAGAGTTAGAACCAATGACGAAGTATACCTAATTAAGAAGCGAGTTGCGGGAATTAGATAATTCTTCAGTATTCACTAATATCCAAAAAAATAAGAAATAGAAAAATAAAAAAAAATAAAATAAATTTAGTTACCTATTGCCTTGAAGTTATAAACTGTTTCAGGACATCTTTGCTTTTCACCCTTAGTATCTGTGAAATAAGCTGAAACTATTGCTCTACTAACATTCGCTAATCCTAGTTTATATATTGAAAAAGTCTTAACCTTCATTGGTCCGAAAGCTTCTTCAAAAGTAGTCACATCACTAGCATCGGTATCACTTTGAAGTACAATTTCAACACCCTCAATTATATCTTCTCCACCTGAAGTTCTAGCCACAGTAACACTGTAGTTTCCAGCTGAATTATTTATAACCTTTGTAGCTTGAATATCAATTTCTAAGCACCTTGTACTTTTATCAATTGTAGAACTACTACTATCAAGAAGGCCCTTAACAACTCCCCAGATAATCATAATAGCAACAATTGTTAATAGGATTATAATCAATGTTGTCACAACAGCAGATAAACCTTTGTTGTTTTTCATATCTTTTTAACCTCCTTTCAATAATTGGAACGAATTAAACTTTAATTCAAAATAATATAGTTAAACCCCTATAAAAAGCTTATTATTCTCTAGGCTTAGTTAGCTCTTTAGTGAAATTTTCAATTATTTGAAAAAAATCCTTAGAAGACATTACTTTATCCACATCTGTCAATCCTCTTTGCTCTGAAAACTTTGCAAATGCTTTTGGACTGAAATTTCTCTTCCTCAAAGAAGCAATTGTTGGAAGTTTTTCATCTTCAAAGCCGGTGTATTCCCCTTCCTCAATTTTCTTCATGATATTTCTTTTAGATAATACCAAATCATTAAACTTGATCCTTCCCATAAAAAATGCCCATGGATATTTCTTATCAAATACTTCAAAAATCATTTCTTGCCTCTTGGCATTATCCATATGGTCCTTTCCTCTAATAATATGAGTCATTCCCAGTTCAATATCATCCACTGGAACAGCTAAATTCATCAGAGGCCAAACTCTGTACTTTTTTCCCTGTCTTGGGTGTTCAGTTAGATTAATTCTAGCAAGAGGGAAATCTCTCATTGCAGGATTTGGATGTTTCATGTCTGATTTAAATCTCAGAACAGCTTCTCCTTCCTTGAAACCTTTTTTATCAAGCATTTTTTCCCAATCTTTAATATTTGCTTTCACCGTTTTTTTTCTACAAGGGCAATCTTTTTTGCTTTCGGATATTTTTTTAAAATCTTCCTGAGAACAAGTACAGATGTACCCTTTAGACTTTTCAATTAAACTTACTGCATATCCATAGTATAAATCCATTCTATCTGAAGAAGCCAAATATTCTGTAACATTTCCAAAAATCCAATCAAAATCTTTTTTTACATTTTCATAGGATTCAGGTCTGGCGGTCGTAGGATCAGTGTCATCCATAATTGAGTAAAATTTTCCTCCATATTTTTTTACATAAAGTGAAGTTGGCATTGCAGAAATAATATGCCCAACATGTAAAGGTCCAGAAGGTGCAGGTCTGAATCTCATAATAACTCCAGACTTAGGAACATCTGGTAATTCAGGTAAGCCCTCACGATGCTCACGTTCAGAAACAGCATCTTTCAATTTTTCAAATTCTTTTTCTTGCTTATCCAAACTTAATTTTGAAATTTCTTTTATAATCTCATTAATTTTTGGCATAATTTCTTTAACTTCTGATTTCTCAAGTCCTTCATTAAATAATGCAGAAAGCACAGCTCCAGGATTAGCTTTTCCTTCATAGTGAATTGCATTCTTCAAGGCATAGGCTTTAATTTTTTTATCTAAATTTTTTATTACCATAGTTTTCTATAGAAAAAATAGTTTATTAATTTAATCATAACTTCCAGAATTCTTTTTTTCAAGAACTTCTATTCTTTGTTGTAAATGATAAATCTGATTTGATAAATCTTCAATTTTGTTTGTCATGTCCAGTAATCTTCTACCAAGTCTTTGTCTTTTTTCTTCGGGGGTTAGAGTGCTTGCTCCTTCAGAACTATCACTTGTGTAACCAGAAGAACTTGCTGAACTTGGCATAGCTCCTCCAAATATACTAAATTGAGAAGAATCACTAGAACTTGTAGAATTAGAAGTAGCTACAGGGGCTTCTTCGTAAACCTTACGTCTTGGGGTACCAAGATTTCCCTCTGCTTTTCCAGTCCAATCAACAACTTTCTTTTTTCCGAAAATAGCCATGGTTTATCTAGGAGAAGGATATTTTTAAGGATATTGGTAGAACAATTTTTAAATAGAATTTCCTTTAATTTATCATGGCTACAGTGCAACAAATCATAGCCGCAATCAATCCAGATTTGTACTATGATTCAAAGGGTGATAAAAAAAATTTAAATGACTTCAAGGAATTAATAAAAAAAGAGGGAGTTATTACTGCTGCTGAAAAAGCAAAACCCAAACCAATTAGTTTTAGAAAAATTGATCCAACCTTTAGAGATACAAGTGCAGGAGATATGCTCAAAGGAGATTTGAAAGCAACTCATAATCTAGTCTATGACTCTTCATCAGAAGCACTTGAGCCAGTTTATTTTTTCTTACTTGACCTAATGAATGATTTTGGGCTTGCACCAGAAAAACTTTATGATAACTTTTCTTCTTCAGAAGGTTCGGGGCACTTTGGAGATATGGGTCAAAGAAAAACTATGATGCAAAAAACAGCATCAGAATATCTTGCAAATATTAACACAGTATTAAGAAGCATTCTTAATCTATTATATGACCTTCGTGATTTTGAGATAAGACTTCAAGCTTACAAGGAGTTACATAGTGATAAAAAAGATATTCGTGATGGAGCATTGTTAGCATTAAAACAAGTTTGGATGGATAAGGTAGATGCAGTTCAAAAAGGAAATTCTAGTATAAAGGCAATGGCTCTTGGTCAAGGGGGATATTTTTCAACACTTATTGATGCTTTTCTTGCCGCAGAAGATGCTTCAAAGGTAGAAAGTTTAGATTTGAATCAAATTGTAAAAAGAATCATCAAACAACGTCTAGTTGAATTTGATGGATGGATAAAACTTTCTGAAAAAGAATTGGATAAAAGATACAAATTAGAAAGAAGTTATCTAAAAAGTCAAGTGAACAGTTTGAAGCTCTATGCAAACTGGGCAAAACCTTATCTTAAAGCAGCAAAGACTTTAGAAATGAAAGATGCAGGAAGAAATCCTGCTTTGGTAAAATCTTTTGATACGATGATTTTAGAACTTACTCTTTTCGGAAAGAATAGAATTGATCCAGTTTCTCTTGCTAAAGAAGGAAAGCTTCCAAAGAATTTTGTCAAAATGAAATTGAAAAGGGATTATTATGCATGTATTCTTGTTGATTTAAATTTTAGAAGTATCCCTCAGAGAGTGCAAGGACAATCTCACTATGCTTTTGGAGGAAGAACGGAATTTTCTGTTTGGGCCTATGCTCTAAGTGGAGATGAACTAAAGCAATTGGACGAAATTCTTAAGAAAACAGAACTGGACGATGTTTTGGGTCTAATTGAGGGTGCCACAACAGACAGTTTAGATTTTATGAAAGAAGAACTGGATAAATATCTTAATGATGAAGACTCTGAAGAATCAAAAGCAGCAAAAAAAACAAAGGACCAATCAAATCCTTTCCTTGCTTTGTTTGGAAAATATGATTCCTCTGGAGAAAAAAAGAAGGATGTAAAAAAAGATGCAAAACCTAAAGATTTTACAAAAGCTCCAGTTGAGAAAGATAACTGGTATGAAAAAGAGTATATAAGAAAAATGGCTGCCGCAGCTGCAATTGATAGCGCATTTAGTATTTTTGATATCTACAAAAAGGCACATCAAATGCCAAGTTATACCTAATTTCTCTCAAATTTTGGCCAATTTTACCCCTCCGTAGCTTTTTAAACGCAATTTTCTTCGATATTGGATGGCAAAGGAAAAAAACCCCATATTTAAACTATTTTCTGAAGAATGGAAGAATCTTGGAACAAAAAAGCGAAAAAGGCTCTTTGTTGGCTATATGTTTCTGTTTTTAATAGCCGGAGCCATAAATCTTCTTCAACCTCTTTTAATTGGGTTAATTTTTAATTCTATTCAGCAAAATATTACTTCTCACGCAGACTTTACAAGATTGATTTTTCTAATTTCCAGTTTACTTCTAGTAACAATAGGTTTTTGGATGTTTCATGGAGTTGGAAGAGTTTTAGAAGAACTTACGGGATTTCAAGTTAATAGGAATTATATTAATAATAAAATAAAAAAAGTTTTGGAACTTCCAATAAAATGGCATAAGGACAATCATTCTGGGGATACAATAGATAAAATAAATAAAGGAAGTGACGCTCTTGCAAATTTTGCAAATGCCACAACCTATGATATAGTCTATGCAATTACAAATCTTTTTGGTTCAATAATTGTCTTGTTTTTCCTAGATTGGAAAATTGCGATTTTCACACTTGGATTTTCAATAGTATGCCTGACTGCAATAGTTTTGATTGATAGAAGATTGATTAGATATTACAAAGAACTGAACACCTATGGAAATAAAGTTTCTTCTACAATATTTGATTATATTAGCAATATAATTACTGTGGTTACGCTAAGATTAAAGAAAGTAGTATCACGAGATGTTGATAAAAAACTTTCAGATAGCTATGATCTTAATAAAAAAACGGTAATCCTAAATGAAATTAAGTGGGGGGCAGTAAGTATTGCAATTTCCCTTATGATTGTTCTAGCTTTAATATTCAGAGCAACAACGGATTACAATACAACTGGAATAATCCTAATTGGAACACTCTACATGCTCTACGGATATCTAAGTAATGTGGGACAAACATTTTATGGATTTGCTTATCTTTATGGAAGATTAGTAAAATATAGTTCAAGAATTTCAAATGCAGAATCAATAGAAAAAGCCTATGATGAAATTCCTTCTGAATCTGGAGGAAAGCTTCCAGAAAATTGGAGAGAAATAAAACTAAAAGACGTTTCTTTTGCCTATGATGTTAATGGAAAAAGACAACACATAGATGGAATTAATCTAAAGTTTAGAAAAGGTCAAAAGATTGCACTTGTGGGAGAAAGTGGTTCAGGAAAGAGTACTGTACTTTCACTTTTAAGAGGATTGTATACTCCAAGCAGAGGAGAAATCAAATGCGACGGAGAAAAATTAGAAGGTGGACTTTCTAAATTAAAGTCCCATGTAACTTTAATTCCTCAGGATCCAGAATTATTCAACAATACAATAAGATATAACATTACCTTAGATCAATCTGTGAAAAAAGATGAACTTAACAAAATAATTTCAATGGCTCAGTTTAGTCAGATTGCTCAAAGATTGGAAAATGGATTAGATACAAATGTTCTAGAAAAGGGAGTTTCTCTAAGTGGCGGAGAAAAACAAAGATTAGCACTAGCGAGGGGATTGCTAGCTGCACGAGATAGCGATATTGTTCTTCTAGATGAACCAACAAGTAGTGTTGATAGTATGAATGAATTGAAGATACATGAAAATGTTTTCAAAGAATTCAAAAAGAAAACTATTATCTCTTCAATCCATAGATTACATCTGCTTGAAAAATTTGATTATATCTATTTCTTTGAAAAAGGAAAAATAATTGCAGAAGGAAGTCTAAATCAAATGAAAAAGAATGCAAAATTCAAGGTTCTCTGGGATAAATATTCTACAACAAAACAAAAATAAGAAATACCAAGCCTTAAATATTTCTAAAACCTAAGTTTAATATGATAAAAACTAAAAAAGAAAAGGAAGAAACAATTGAAGAAATAGAAGAAGAACTTGATGAA
>CAIKWG010000039.1 GCA_903831045.1 uncultured archaeon
ATCTCTTTACCTAATTCAGAGGTACCATTTGTAAAAAAGAAACATAGAGGCCCACTCTGTATTTCATGCGATATCGGCACCATGTTCTTGGCATGTGCCAGAAGTGATACAGATCAAGTCAAATTAATAAGGAACGTTTTTCTCCCAGTTAAGGAAGATGAAGTTTCAATAAACGATCTTTCTGATATAAGTTACATTCAATCTGGTGATGGAAATATCTATATTGTTGGAGAAGATGCTTTCAAATTTGCAAATATATTTTCAAAGGAAGTATCAAGACCTATGGAAAGAGGTTTGATTTCACCAAAAGAAATAAATGCTATTGACGTTCTAGCAATGATTATTAAAGATCTAATTGGAGATCTAGGTGGAAGAGAGACTTTTTGCTGCTATAGTGTCCCAGCAGAATCAATTGATGAAGGAAGATCTGTAACATATCATGAAAGAGTTTTTGGTAGAATTTTTTCTTCATTAGGAATTAATCACAAATCTGTTAATGAAGCTGCTGCTGTAGTTTATTCTGAATGCGCTGCTGAGAAATTTTCCGGAATTGGGATATCAATGGGCGCGGGCATGGTGAATTTTTGCTGTATGTGGAAAGGAGTAGAAGCAGCAAAATTTTCATTAGCTAGAAGCGGAGATTGGATTGACAAGCAAGTTGCAGATTCTTTAAACATGATTCCGAATAGAGTTGCAGCAGTTAAAGAAAAAAGTTTAAATCTTCTAGAAGATCCAAATTTGTTAAAAAATAAGAGTCAAGCAAGAATTCTAGAAGCTCTTCATTTCTACTATGAATCTTTCATCAATTATACAATAAAGAAAATGATTGAAGAATTCAAAGCTAAAATTGACATTCAGATTGATACCCCGATTCCAATAATTCTCAGTGGCGGAACATCGATGCCAGAAGGGTTTTTAGAATTATTCAAAACCATTTTTAATAAATACACAGACTTTCCGATGACGATATCCGAAATTAGGAGAGCCCAAAATCCTCTTACTGCTGTAGCAAAAGGATTACTGATCAAAAACTTAAGCGATGTAAAATAATAGGAAACTTTACAATAATGCTATGTGAATATGGATGCGGGAAAGAAGCAAAACATCAGTTTAAAAATGGAAAATTGTGTTGTTCTAGAACTCATAGTGGCTGTGAAGTCATGAAAGTAATACAACGAAAAAAACAAACTGATAGTTGGGAATCTAATAGGCAAAATCGCATGAGAAATAGAACTGGACATAGTCCATGGAACAAGGGATTGAAAAATTGTTTTTCTGAAAATACTATATCAAAAATGAAAAAAAGTCGGAAAGGAAAAAAACATAAACCTAGATCTACTCCTATTACAGATGCAGAAAGACAAAGAATGAGTCAAAGTCATTTAGGTTCAAGAGCATGGAATAGATTTACATATGAATTTTTAAAAGAAAAACATCCAGACATTTTTCAGGTTGAAGAAATTATAAAAGATATTCAAAATAATTATGTTCAAGTTAAATGTAAATATTGTGGAAAATGGTTTACTCCTACATATTCAAAACTTGGAGAAAGAATAAGATGGTTACAACATAAAAGTGAAACTAGAAAAAGTTACTTTTATTGTTGTAAAGAACACAAAAAACTTTGTCCTGAGCATCAAAAAAATTGTTTAGA
>CAIKWG010000040.1 GCA_903831045.1 uncultured archaeon
CTATATTTTGATTCTTCTTTTGCGGATATCGGAGTAACTTCATCTTTTAGTCATCTTCAAATTGGAGGGTATCGTTCTGCTAATTCTGATACTGTTGATGGATATCATGAGACTGACTTTGTGAGATTAGCTGCAAGTAGTAGTAATCCAACAAATGGTAACTTTGCAATTGGTAGTGCATCCGGAAGAAATTTCATTCAATCACATGCTAGTCAACCTTTAGATATCAATCCTTTAGGGAATGCTGTTAATATAAATGGATATACTGCTTTAACTAGCAATAACATCGGGTCCTATGCTCTTACTTCTGATGCATATGTAAATACTGGAGGAGATACAATGACTGGAACATTAAATATGGGAGCTGCAGCCTATGAAGGATTAATTACTTTTGGAACAACTGATGCATGGAGAGTGGGAATAAGACAACATGATGATGCTGATGCTGAAATGCGTATTTGGGCCAAAAATACCGAGGGTTCAATATTTTTAACTACTGGTTATGATGGGCAAGTAGCTAATCCTTCAAAACCAACAGCAGGATTAATGATTAGTCATAATTATCTTGGAATTGGAGACTTTTCTTCCGTTGATCCTGCTTATCCTCTTGAAGTGAAGGGGGACATTTTCAATACTGCCCCTATTTATGGAACAATTGGATTATCCGGATTACTTCCCGGTTATAGTGCAAATAATTATCCAACATTAAAAACTTCTGGAACTGATTTATATTTTTCAGTTAGAGGATTTTATAGTGGTTATATGGAATCTGATGCAAGTGGAAATACTAGATTAGATTTGCAAGGAGCTGGGCCTACTGTTAAATTAAGTTTGAATACAAATGGAGATTCTTATTTTAATGGAGGAAGTTTAGGAATTGGAGATTCAACTCCAGACTATAACTTGGATGTTGCTGGAACAGCCAACGTTGATAGTAATCTTTTTGTTGTTGGAAATTTAAGTTTTGAATCCTCAAATTATGGAGTTTTATTAAGTAGATATAACATGGGAGGAAGATCAGCATTGATGTCAAGATGGGATGGAACTGAAGATTGGGTTGATGTTGGTTCTTCTAGTTCTTGGAATGGAACAACAATTGCTAGGGGAGGAGGAGAAGTTTTAATTGGAAGTTTAGCTGAATTATCGGAGAATTATCTTGTTACAGTGGGGGATAATCTTCATCCATATTCCTTGGCCGTTGTGAATACCGCAGCCGCTGGAACAAATGTTGCAGTCTGGGGAGCAGCTCAGGGAGGAGGAACTTGGAATTATGGAGGGTATTTTGAAGCAACTGGGGGCGGTTCTGGAAATGTTGGTGTGCAAGCATCCGGAGGAACTTATGATTTCTATGCTACTGGTGCTGGAACAGATTATGGAACAAGTTCGTCGATGAGATGGAAAGATAATATCACAGAAATTGATCCTCAGGTTGCCTTGAATAAAATCTTAAATGTGAAGGGAGTTACTTTTAATTGGAAGATTTACAACGAAACTCACGATATGGGTTTCATTGCAGAGCAGATTGGAGAATATATTCCAGAAGTTGTTGAATATGAAGGAGATGTTTCAAATGAATCTAATTGGTACACTGATGCAAATGGAACTAGAAAACTTTATGCAACTGGTGTGGATTATGGTGCAGTTACTCCGATGCTTGTTCAGGCAATTAAGGCTCAACAAAATATAATTCTTTCAATAAATCATACCCAATTTAATTTATCAAATAAATTAATCATTAGTGAGACTAGAATTGATAATCTCGAAACAAAGTTGAGCGAATTAAATAATAAACTTTTGATTGTTGAAAATGTTACAACTAGAGTTGATGAATTAAGTTTAAGAGTTGCAAGTTTGGAAAATCAAACTAGCATCTTGATAAATCAGACCGTTGAAAAGAAAAATGAAGTTTGTATCACCGATGATTCTGGAGAGGAAACATGCCTGACTAGCGATGAAATTAAGATGGTGAAAGAATTATTGGCTAATGGAGATGTTAAGGTTAAAGATAAGGAGAAGAAATTTTTGGGATTGTTTTAATAGATTAGGTTAAAATGAATAAAAATGATAAATCAGTTAATGTATTAATTAAAAGAAAAGTAATGTTTAAATAGTTTAAACAATTGTTTAAAAAATGGAAACAGTATTTAGGAAGGGAATTTATGAACTCTTGAAATTGTTTTATAATAACGGAAATGCAAAAGTTCATTTAAGAGAGTTAGCTAGAAGAACAGAACTGAATGAAAATAGTGTTAGTAGATTTTTGAATGAATTAGTAGAATCAAATATTTTGATTTCAATTAAAGAAGATAGTGTAAGAAAATTTAATGTTTCTAATAAATTTTTAGGGATATTATTTTCTATATTCGATGCTGAAAAATTTAATAAACTTCCTTTTGATAGAAGAAAGGCAATTGAAGACTATCTTGCTAATTTGAATATTAAACCTACTTGTCTTATTTTATTTGGTTCTAGTGCAAGAGGTCAAGCTAAAAAAGAATCGGATTTAGACTTGCTCGAAATAACTGATTCTAAACTTAAAAATGTAGAAATTCTAAGAAATATTGAATCTGAAAGAGGAATTAAATTGCAGATTATTAGAATAAACTTTGAAAATCTTAAAAAAGCAATCTTAAATAAAGATGCAGTAATCTCTTCGGCAATAGAAAGTGGGTTTCCAGTGTTTGGTAAGGATTTTTTTTATGGGGTGATAAAAAATGAATGAACAGAATGGAAAATTTTATAAACTTGAAAAAGATGAAGATAGTATGATACTCCCCGGTGATCCGCAAGGGTTGCCGGATGGATTTTCTAAAACTATTGTTTTTATTGATAATGCTTATTTAATTCGATTAAAAAAGTATTTCTTTCAAGAGAAATTGAAGTATAATCTCAAATTATTTATTGAACAATTAGCTGCAAAAAATAAATTTTTTGTTGAAAAGATTTTTTTGTATGATTCTCCTCCTTATCAAGATGAGCAATCTTCTTTCAAGGAAAATGAGATGAAAGAAAAATATGATCAATTTGTTGCTGTCTTTAGAAAAGAAGGCATTATTGTTAGAGAAGGACGTACGCAGAGATTAAAAGTTGGAAATTTATTTATCTATAAACAGAAAGGAGTAGACATGCTTCTTGGAATAGATATGATTAGTGTATTAAAAGATTTTCCTCATATTAAATCTGTGATTTTATTAACTGGAGATAGTGATTTCGTTCCTGTTGTAGAAAAGTTGAATCAATTTAATATCAATGTATTTTTATTTACTTATTTTGAAAGAAAAAGAGGAAGTCCTTTTTCTAGAAGTAATTACTTAATTAAATCTGTATGCAAATCAATAAAAATAACTAAACAAGACTTTGAATTGGCAAGACAAAAATGAATTATAAATCTTTTATTTTAATTCTGGGAATGTTCCTGATTGTTATTTTATCTTTTTTTGTATCTGCAGATATTTTTTCTATTAATTCTGGAGGGGATAATGGTTTGATTATTAATCCAGATTTGTATATTGAAGGTTTTTTTTCTAATTTTAACAGTGCACCCTGGGTGTTGAATGTTAAACTCTTATCTGTTGATTTCTCTAATGAATCTGATTCAAATTTGAATTGTGCTGGCTTTTTGTATGATGCTCAGGAAGATTTTTTAAATGCATCTGTTCGGTGGTATAAGAATAATGCTTTATTGTATCAAATTGATTTTAATAATAGTTATGATAATTCTAGTTTGTTTTCAGGAATTTTAGACAGTGGAAATCTTAGTCTTGGAGATGTTTGGAAATGTTCTCTTAGAGCCCATGATGGTCTTGTTTATTCTAATTGGGTTAATTCAACTAATTTAACAATTATTGATATTACAAAACCGAATATTACAATTGTAAGCCCTAATGCAACAAATTATACTACTCTAAATATTCCATTTAATGTTTCGGTGCAGGATAATGAAGCAGCTTCAAGATGTTGGTATTCTCTTGATGGGTTAGCAAATGTTACAATGACAATACTTAATGCAACTGATTTTGGAGATGTGCCTCTTCTTGGACCGGGTCCTCATGATGTAATATTCTATTGCAATGATACTAGCAACAATGTAAATTATACAAATTTTAGCTTTGAAATTTTAAATGAAGCAGCTATTGCAATTGATTTATCCGATGAACTTTTAGGAACTGTTCAATGGAATGTTATTAGCTTACCTATTAATAATCTAGATGCTATTGGAAATAACGGTGATGGAATTACAATGTATTGGCTGAATATCTCTGTTACTAATACTTTAGCGGATTTATACGTAAGAGCGGATGGAGATTTGCTTAATGATGCTCTTGATTCTTTGGGTCTGGGAAATGAAACTTTTTCTTATACCAAAAATGATAATTTAGTAAATACAACTAATATTAGCACTATGTCAACTGATTATATTTTAATTGGAGATGCTTTGCAAGATGGAGATACAATCTATCTAAAGTTTTTCCTTGATGCACCTGCTTCGCAGGCTGCTGGTACCTATCTAAATAGTTTGGAGTTCAAGGCCGTAAGGGATGGGCAGACTCCGTAATTAATGTGGGATATGTATTCCCTGTCCAAACAAAGTTTATAAATAACTTCAGGGTTATTAAGATAAGATGAAAAAAAGTGGGAAAGAGATGTATGTTTTTGTTCTTAGTGCAGTTTTGCTCTTTTCAATTATTATGATTGGTCTAGAAAATTTTACTAGCATAACTGGTTATGCAACTGGAATGTCAACAAAGTCAAATGTTTCTATCTCAAAATATTTATCCATTGATGCAAGTGCAAATTTATCTACTGCAATTGATTTTGGAACAGTTAATGTTCTTCCTGCGGTGGATTTGAACGCTTCTCATAATTATGATGGAGGAAGTAGTGGAACTACTTATTGGATTAATACTTCCACAGACAGTAATACAAATGTTGATTTTTGTATTGGAGCAAATGGAAATATGGCAAGTGGAGCAGATAGTTTAGCTTTGGGAAATGAAACCTATGCAAATGCGACTTCAACGAGTGTTTCTACACCTACTCTTGTAAGTCAGACTTCTATGATTAGTGCAAATTTTGTTAAATCTGGAGAAAACGTTACAAAGGGAATTGCAAATTACTATAGATTCTGGTTAGACATTCCTGCGGCTCAGCCATCGGGAGATTATAATAATACTGTTTACTTTAGAGCTGTTGCTACAGGAGTAGCATGTGGTTCGAATGCTTGGTAAACTTAATAAATGGAGAAAAATTAATATGAATATGAAAAAGAGGTTGGGAATTTTTGTTTTTGCCATTTTGATATTTAGTTTATTGCCTATTATTTCTGCAGGTGTTGGAATTAGTTGGGATAAAGAATCTGCACTTGTTCCTGAAAATACTAAAACTTGCTTAACTTACAAAGTATATAATCCATGGCCACAGGATACCTATGTTGCGGTTGAACTTTCTGATGAACTTAAATCTATTTTATCTTCTACTCAGGGGGATATAACTTTTATTCCAAAAGAAACTTCAAGTGTTAATGCAATTCCTGTAACTTTTTGTTTTAGAACTCCAAGAATTTATACAAGAGATTGTTGGGTTGGGAATTTAGCAATTTGTAAGCAAGATTGTACTGAAGCATTGAAGACCTATGAAGGAGAAGTTGAAGTTATCGAAACTGGTTCAAAAAACTTTGAGGGTGCTCAGGGTTCTGCAACTAGAATTTCTGTTTCTGCTCCGTTGAGAGTTAGAGTTCAATGTGTAGCTCATAAAAGAAACTTCACATTGATTTATATTGTTGTAGCAATTATTGCAGCAATATTACTGGTACTTGGAATTATTAGAAAAAGAAAGAAATCTACAAAATCTAAGAGGAAGTAAAAATGCCTCTTAAAAAAATAAATCTTCTTGAAGTATTCTTATTAATTGTTATTTTATTTTGTATTGTTTTGATTATATTACAAAATTTTGTTATGACTGGGAAGGTTTCTGAATATTCAATGCCTTCCAATGTGTCCATTGCCAAAGCTATTTCAATTTCTTTTAGTAATAATTTATCCGACGGGATAGTTTTTGGAACAATTGCTAATCTGCCAGCAATTAATCAAAATGCCAGCCATAATTATGACAATGGGGCTAACGGAACAAGCATGTATATTAATATTTCAATGGATGGGAATACTAATGTGGACTTTTGTATTAAGGCAAGCAATTCATTAACCGATTTAGCTGCAGATGTTCTTGCCATTGGAAATGAAACTTATGCAAACTCCACTAGCACAAATGTTTCTCTTCCTTCTCTTGCACTTGAAACTCCTTTTTCTCTTAGTTATGCGAAAGCAGGAAATAATCTATCTAAGGGAACTGCAAATTATTACAGATTTTGGCTTGATGTTCCTGTTGCTCAACCTCCAGGAGATTATGAGAATATAATTTCTTTTAAAGGAATTGAAGCTGGAATTAGTTGTTGAAAGAATAAGACATAAGCCCTACCCTCCAGCACTTCGTTCCCCCACCACCAACCCATGGTTAATTATCTAACTAAAAATAAATTTATTCTAATCTTAATGAGAATTAATAGTTAACATTTTTTATACTTTAATTTGGAAGTAAAACTTCTTTTTTATCTTAGAAATAATTAAAAATGAGTTTTACCTCTTTTATTTATGATTAGAAGAGGGGTTATTTTAGTTTTGGCGTTTATGTTTTTAATTGGTATGAGCTTTGTGATGGTTTTAACTGGTAATGCTAGTGAAGGGTCGGTTGCTTCCAATGTTTCCATAGCTGGAATAAGAATTATCTATACAAATTTTAATGGAAATACAACTAATTTCAATAGTCTTGATACCTCTGACTTAAACAATTTAACCAATATGACTTTAGAAAAAACTATCTATGGAAAAGTTGTTTTTAATGAACTGGTTAATCTAACTCTAGTTGCGGGTGCAGATAGAATTGTTGATTTTAATACAGATTTAACTCTAACCAGCAATGCAATTTCAATTGACAATGTTGATTTGCCTTATTTAAATAAAAGTGTAAATATTACTCTGAAGGGTTTAACTTTTACAAATCCTCAAATTATGAAAAATGGAGCCATATGTAGTGATTGCACCAGGTTAAGTTATTCTGGGGGGATTATTATATTTAATAGCACCACATTTTATGGTTCTTATTTTATTAGAGAAACTCCGGTTCCTGAAGTTTGTGGAAATGGAGTTTGTGGAAGTGGAGAAACTGAAACCAACTGCGCCGCCGATTGTGCTGCTGGTGGGGAAGAAGGTGGAGGGGGAGGCGGTGGAGGAACAACAAATGGAACAACCAATGAAACAGTGCCTGTGGTGGTTAGTGGCGCTAATTTTTATGTTCAACCAACTTTCTTTTCGGCCGAAATGAGAAGAGGTTCTTCCTATGAAAAACAGATTCTTGTGGTTAATAATGGAACAAAAGATTTGACAATAGGAATTGTTGTAATCGATGTAAAAGATTTTGTTTTTCCAGAAGTTCAATCAATCACTTTGAAGAAGGGAGAGAGTACAACTGTGAATGTCCATGTTTATGTTTCTGAATCTAGGCCTGCAGATGTTTATGTTGGTAAGATTTTATTTAGAAATGCAGAAGTTTCTAGAGAAGTAAGAACAGTTTTGGATATTAAGGAGAGATACGCTTTATTTGATATTAGAACCACTATTTTGAAAAGATATGTGAATCCTGGTGGAACTGCTAGAGCAAATGTTTCAATTGTTAATATGGGAGACTTGAGAAATTTCGATGTTTCTCTTGATTATAAAATAGTTGATTTTGACAATAATGAATACACTATTAAGAAAGAAGATTTTGCAATTAACGAATCTTTTAGCAAGGCTTTTGCATTAGAGCTTCCTACGGATATTCCTCTTGGAGATTATTTGTTTTATACGAAGGTTTCTGCTGGGAATGTCTCTGCATCAAGTTATGATACTTTTACTGTTGAAAAGATTTCTTTCTTTGCATGGTTATTGTTAATATTTATGGTAGTTGTAGTGATGATTATTATTGTAATTAGAATTCTTAAAAGCAGAGAGCAAAATAGTGAATAGAGAGTAATTATCTTTTTTTTGTAGAAAAGTAATTATTAAAAACCCCTTGTGGCTTTATTTTTTATGTTAATCGGATTTGTTGGAAAGCCATCTGTGGGTAAGTCTACTCTCTTTAAAGCAGCAACTTTAGCAGAAGTTGAAATTGCATCCTATCCCTTTACAACAATAAAAGCAAATCATGGGGTGGGCTATGTAAAAGTTGCCTGTTTGGATAAAGAATTTAATACTAAATGTCATCCTAGTCATGGATTTTGCATAAACTCCAATCGTTTTGTTCCAATTGATTTGATGGATGTGGCTGGGCTTGTGCCTGGTGCTTCTGAAGGTAAGGGCTTGGGAAATCAATTTCTTGATGATTTGAGACAGGCTGATGCATTTGTTCACATTGTTGATATTTCCGGAACTACAGATATTGAAGGAAAACAAACCGAAGGACATGATCCAATAGAAGATGTTATTTTTCTTGAGGATGAACTAAATAAATGGTATTTTAATATTTTTATCAAGGGTTGGCAAACTTTTTCTAGAAAAGTAGATATGCAAGGGCAAAAATTATCGGAAGCTTTGATGAAGCAATTTTCTGGATTAAAGGTTAATGAAGATCAGGTTAAACAGGCACTTCTTAGATTGAAACTTTCCGAAAAATGTTCTACTTGGAGTGAAGCTCAGGTTATGGAATTTACCTCTGAACTTAGAAGAATTTCAAAACCAATGATTGTTGCTGCAAATAAAATAGACATTGCTTCTGGAGACGAAAATTATAAAAATTTAATTAAAAAATTTCCTCATCTAATTGTTATCCCCTGTTCTGCTGATTCAGAATTGGCTTTGCGTCAGGCTGCTAAGGCTGGTTTAATTGAATATATTCCTGGAGAGAAAAATTTCAAACTTCTAAAAGAATTAAATGAAAAACAAAAGGAAGCTCTGAATAAGATTAAAGAAAATGTTTTAGATAGATATGAATTTGGGACAGGAGTTCAGGAAGTTTTGAATAGGGCGGTTTTTGGTTTGCTTGGTTATCTTCCTATTTTTCCTGCTTCAGCGAATAAACTTGGGGATTCAAAGGGGCATATCTTACCCGATTGTTTTTTACTTCCTCCTGGTTCTACAGCTCTAGATTTTGCTTTTTTCTTGCATACGGATTTTGGTAATAATTTTGTAAAGGCAATTAATGCTCGGACTAAAATGGTTCTAGGTAAGGACTATAAACTTCAGCCAAGAGATGCTCTAGAAATTCTTACTCGATAATTGACTTATGCATCTAATTACATAAATGTTTAAATATGGATTATAATTTTTGAGAAGATGAATAAAAATAGTACCTATAAAAAAAGGGGAATTATTTCTGTTGTGGCAGGTGTAGGATTTATAATGGCCTCAATTGGTCTTGGTGTTCCCTATCTTGAGAATAATTATGACAAAATTACAAATAAAAAAGTATATAATGAGTTTGAAAAAATAGAAAATTATTATGACTTTAATCGTGATGGAACCTTATCCATTGGAGAAAAATATTTTATGTATTCTAAATTTGGATTGGAATTTAAACCTGCGAATTATTTTCCTGATTCGAAGGAAATGAAAGAGATTATTCAAAGATTTAATGAATTAGATAATGCTCAATTTGGAATTTTTGATAGTGTTCACTTAAAAACTTTGGGGGATAGCCTATGAATCATAGAAAAGAATACGTTTGGCAAAATGGAAATCTAGGAGACAAACTAATGGATGTGGGAAGTTATATTCCTCTTTTTGGATTAGTTTTTGATAATACTCTTAATAAAAGAGTTGAAAGTTATATATGTAAAAAATATTCAGAATGGGAAGTTTATTCTGAAATAAATAAATTTCGAGAAAAAGCTCTTGCTAAGGATAGTTATCATTTTTTTAGTTCCCTTTTAGTTTCTGCTTTGCTTTTAAAAGGTCTTGTAAATGTTGATCCAGATAAAAAGATTGAAAAGCTTGAAGGTCCAGATTCCTTAGAAAATATAATCAAAGTTATAGGAGCTAAGAATAATACTGATTCTCAAAAAACCTTTAATTATACAGACTATTTCGCATAATTTAAAAACCGATTTTTCTTCTAGTTGCAATGGTTGAGAAAAAAACTTGTGATAAATGTGATGGAGCCTGTTGTCGTTATGTTATTATTGAAATTGATTGTCCTGAAAGTTTAGATGAATTTGAAAATATAAAATGGTATGTAGCCCATAAAAATGTGAGGGTATTTGTTGATGAGGATTATAGCTGGAATTTAGAATTTGCAACTCCATGTAATAATCTAGATGCAAATAATAAATGTATGATTTATGATTCGAAGCCAGAAATTTGCAATACTTTTTCAGCCGATGAATGTTTTTTTCATGGAAATTTTATTGAGAAATATTCTTTTAGTTGCATAAAGGATGTGGAAAACTATATTGAAAATATATTTGAAAAAGATTTACACATTCTACCTAATGAAGAGGAAGATGATGAGGATGAAAGTGAAGACGAGGAATAAAAATAAAAAATAAATTTATTTAGCTAGGAAAATTCCTAACTCTTTTCCATCAATTCTTTCTACTTCGTGTCTCATGCCTTTTTCTTTCAATGCTTTTGGTTGGCATTCATTTTGATTGAATTTTTTAAAAAAGTAATCTTTTACATCCTGAGGGTTTTGATTTGATTCTACTTCTAGTACCATATATCCTGCTTGTTCTTTCATATGAGCCTTTGGTTTACTTTGACATTCGTTTACTTGGGCATCATTGTCTACATCTATTGTAGTTCCAGTTTTTTTTAATGCTCCTGATAGCTTCATGCATCCTGCTTTTCCGATTTGCATACCTGAGTTTATAGCTCCCATTAGATGGCATCCTAGTTCATAGGCTAATTCATTTGTGCTATCTCCCTTAACTGGAGTAATGATATAACATTTATTTCCAAGGGTTCCAATGTAAGAAATTATTGGAAGATTTTTTTCATCTTTCAAATTTAAATAGTTAGAAGTTAAAGTTTGCTTTATTAAAGGATTTACAATCATATCAGCATACCATCTATCTCTATCTTGTGAGCTAATTCTTCCCTCTTCTACTGCTCTTTCACCATTTCTAGTGAAGTGTGCGAATTTATCGTTTAATTTGTTTGTCATAATTTATTTCAGAATTAGAGGTTTATAAATCTTTCTATTTGTAGTCCCTAGTTAGTTAGTACATTTCTTATCCTCGAAAAGGGATAGTTTTATAATAAGGTTTTGCTTTGAAAGAACATGAGAGTTAAAGTAAGATTACATCCAGATTCTACACAGGAAAAAATTATCAAGCTTGAGCCAGGTTTTTATGTTGTATGGTTAAAAGAAGCTGCATTTGATGATAAAGCAAATGATGCCCTTGTAAAAATGTTAAAAAATTATTTTAGAAGAGAAGTTAAGATTGTTCATGGTTTCAAAACAAGACTTAAGCTAGTTGATGTTGCAGACAAGTAAGAGGAATCTTTAATCTAAATTCTTGGAAATTCTTTAGAACCATCATAGGTATCTATAAATTTTTTCCATTCTAATATGAATGTTGGATTTTCAAGAACTGAAAGATACAAATCACTTAGGCTAGATATTCTTGATAAAAGATAACTCACAAAATAGGGTTTTTGGTCTTCATTTAATTTTTCATAGGCTTCATGGATTTCGCATATTGCAGTGATGCTACTTCGGTCTTTCCAGCTTTTTCTATTAATAACTTTTTCTTCCAACTTACTTTCTAATTCATTTACTGGAGTTAAATCAATCTCTTTCTTTGTTTTCCCATCATCTATTATAATTTTTGTTTGATATTGTTCTGCTAGAGTCATAGATTATTATGTGCCTACAATTTTATAAAGATTATTATTCTAGCTGAATTATGAAATACGTTTATGCTTTTGATTTACAACAAATTGCAGAGGATATTTCTAAAAAAATGTTTCCTCATGTGCAGATTGATAAAATAAAATGCTTTAGGAGTTATGGAAGTTCTACAAGAGGAACCATCGCTCGTTGTCACACTATCGGAAAGTTAATGCAATTGGCTATTGGAGTTGATCCTCACTATGCTCTTGAATTTATTACAGAGCGATTTGATAAAATGAGTAAAGAAGACCAGATTAAGGTTATTGTGCATGAGCTAATGCATATTCCTGCTACATTTGGTGGCGGATTCAGACATCATGACCATGTTACAACCCGAAATGTAGATAAACTTTATAAGGAATATAAGATGCTTAAAGAAAATGAAAAAGAAAATAATTTTAACATATAGAGGACAGAAAGTTGAACTTGAACTTAGGGTTGTGCCTAGGTTTTTACATTGGCTGGGGCTGATGTTTTCTTTCAGAAATTATGCTAAACCTTGCGTCTTTGAATTTAAAAAGGAAACAGGCGTGGCAATACATTCTTGGTTTGTTTTTTATCCTTTTGTGGCTATTTGGTTTGATTCTTCTGGAAAAATTCTTGAAGCTCGAAGAGTAAAGCCTTTTAGTTCAGGCATTTATCCTCGACAAAAGTTCAAAAAGCTCGTGGAGATACCAGTCAATAGTGATTACGACGAGGTTTGCAAGCTTATCGTCGGCAATTAGAAAGATTTAAATAGATATCTGAATTTATTCTATCGTCAATTAGGGGATTGACAAAATTTTAAGACAAAGGAGGTGTGAAATGGGAGCAATAATCGCTAAAGGTGTTGTTAAGAGAAAACCAGGATTCCTTTACTACGTTGACGGAAAGGGAAACGTTTGTGAAGCTAAAATGGCTAGAGGTGGAAAAAAGAAAAAGGCAGCTAAGAAGGTAGTTAAAAAGAAAAAAAAGTAAGCTTCCTTTAATTTAGTTTTATTTTTGTTTTTACTTTAATTTATTTTATTTTTCTGGTGCAGCAGAAGTTGAATGTGGGTGATAGGGGAAACCCCTCAGGGGGTAGAATTCTGGATGGAATTAATTCTTTAATAATACATATCTGGAAAAAGTCTTGAGGTCAGGATGTATTGAACTAGTTTCTTTTTGTCTAGGTAGACAGAGGTGAGAATGCCTTTTTTAGCCCAATTAAAAGAAATGTTTTCTCTAGGGAAAGTATTTCTCAGGATTTCTTCTGAATACATTCTCTCTTCTAAAATTGAACGATTGTATGGGCAATCTATTTCTATATCTGGGTCCAGTGAGCTTCCATAGCAATCCACTATAAACTCTTTGAAATCTGCCTTTGAATCTTCTTGCATTTGTATAAGTCTAGGAATTAATCCTGCTTTCATGTAAGGGGTATGAAATAGATAACTTTCTTCAGTTTTTTTATTGTAAAAAATAATCCCTAGGCACGGATTTAATCCAACTGTAAAATGATCTTCATCTTTATTCGCTTTTGTGAACTGGTCGGTTTCTGTGTAAATTGCTTTTCTTGCCGGAGGAATTAATCTTTCTCTTAATTCATGCATATCCTGAAACTGATTGTTCATAAGTTTCTTTTTCATAAAATGGCCTGTCAAAAGCTATTTATATTTATTATGCTTATGAAAGGAGAATTAAACCTTCAAGGAGTTCTTTCCAAGTTGTCGAAGATTATGCTTACTCCTCCAAGAGGTTCGTTTAAACAAATGTATTCTACTCCACATTTTTTTAACTGATTTAAGGCCTTTTCTATACTAGAATTCCAGTCGGTTCTTTTAGAATCTGTTTGTTTTTCAGCATACCAATCTGTTGTTGATTGATGAGTTATGAATCTTTTTATTCCCGCATTTATTACCGCTTCTGCGCATTGATAACAAGGAGTCCACGTTGCATACATTGTGCTCCCTGGAAGAAGATTAGCTTTGCCTTCTCTAATTGCCGTGAAGATTGCATCTCTTTCTGCATGAATAAGGTTATCATATTTTGCTGGTCTTTGAATTAATTCTGGAGAAAAGGTTAATCCATAATACAATCTATTTGCTCCTCTTGAAATGGGAACAAAAGTTGGAGTTGTTATCACTGCTCCTGTTTGGGTATTTGGATCTTGAGAAAGTTCTTTCGCTGTTTCAAAAGCATTTCTCAAATAAATCTTATGAAAATAATTTTTATCCATACTTACTTTCAGAAGATAGTTTTTATAAATAAAATTGTTTTCTATTATATATGTCAACAATACTAGGAATTGAATCAACGGCACATACTTTTGGAGTTGGAGTTGTAAAAGATGGAAATGTATTATCCAATGTAAAAGATATGTATACTAATGATACCGGAGGAATCATTCCTCATGAAGCTGCAAGGCATCATAAAAAAGTTGCAGAGGAAGTTTATCTCAAGGCACTTGAAGAAGCAAAAATTAGCGAGAGCGATATTGATGCAATTGCTTTTTCACAGGGACCTGGTTTGCATCTGTGCTTACTTGAGGGAATGAGATTCGCCAAAGCTCTGTCCTTGAAATTGAACAAGCCAGTTATTCCAGTTAATCATTGTGTTGCTCATCTTGAAGTTGGAAGAGTTACTGGAGCAAAGGACCCTATCCTACTTTATTGTTCTGGAGCAAACACTCAGGTGATTGCCTATGCTTCTGGGAAGTATAGAATTTTTGGTGAAACACTTGACACTGGCGTTGGGAATTTTATTGATAGTTTTGCACGTTATGCTGGAATTGGTTTTCCTGGAGGACCAAAAATAGAAGAGCTTGCTAAGAAAAGTAAAACCTATGTTGAGCTTCCTTATACTGTTAAGGGGATGGATGTTGCATTTTCTGGAATTCTAACTAATCTTAGACAAAAATTAGAAAGAAAACAAGTTCCTCTTGAAGATCTTGCTTATTCTTTACAGGAAACTGTTTTTGCTATGCTTATTGAAACGGCTGAAAGGGCTCTTGCGCATGTTGGTAAAAAAGAATTACTCCTAGGGGGTGGAGTTGCTTGTAACTCTCGTTTACAGGAGATGGCAAGATTAATGTGTGAAGAACGTGGGGCTAAGTGTTTTGTTCCTCCCAGGAGCTTGCTAGTTGATAATGGAGCTATGATAGGATATCTTGGAGAGATTATGTTTAAAGCAAAACTAGGCGTCAAACCAAAAGATTTGGATGAAGTAGATATTTTGCCAAGACAAAGAACAGATGAAGTTGAAGTTAAGTGGAGAAAGTAACTAGCCTAATATTTATAAATTTAGAATTTCTTTAGAAAACATGGGAATATCAAAAGAAGATATTAATTTTAATAAACAAATTATTATGGGAGAGATAGGAGCTATAATCGGAGCTCAAACATTTAGTCATCTTTCTTCCGAAGTTTTTCATTCTTTAACCCGGGTTTCTATTGCAGCGGTTATTGGTTCAATGGTTGGGTCTTCTCTTTGGATATTTACTAGAGCCTATGATATGGCTAGCCATAAGAAATTTTCTTCTAAAGAGTTGATGGAAGATTTTCTTCTTTTCACTCCTGTAGCGTTTTTACTTTCTTGTCTTATTTATTACCCAATATTATTCTTTTTATCAAAATCTCTTTTAATGCATCATTTCCTCAGTCATTCTATTATATTCTCTTCTGTTTTTATTTCTCAATTGATTGCATTCTTGGTGTTGTTAATTGCGTTTAACTTGTATAGAATATTTCTTTTCAGAAAAACTGGTAGAAGGTTATAACTAAATTATAATAATTCTTATAAACCCCTGAAAGATTAGATTTTTATGGCAATTAATATTAATGATTTTGTTGATAAAGAAAATAAGTTCATACAAGCCTATGGCGGAAGATCCTGGGATTATAAAAAAATTTTAACTTTGTCTGATGAGGACTTTGCTGAATTTTATTTGAAAACTATGGAAGAATATCGAGATCATGATGGTTGGTGGGATGAAGGGAAGATTCCTTCTTGTTCTGAATGTCATAAAGAAATAGCTGAACCAAAAGAATTGAGAAGATATTATGGATCTGCATTGCATCCAGAGTGTTTTGAGAAAGTTTATAGACAATATTTCCTTCCCGCTTTAAGAGAAAATAATCTTAAAACCAGCAGCCCGATTTCTAAATATTTTGAAAGAGTTTCTAAATTAAGGATTTAATCACAAGCTTTATAAACTAAGTTTCTCCTTAATATTTATCCGATGAACAGGGTTCAAATGAGGAACAAGTTTCTCGGTGAATTAAATAAACAACAGAAAAAATGGTTGACGTATATCAAATTTTAGAAAAGGCGAGAAGGACTGGAAAAGTTGAAAAAGGTACTAACGAAGTAACTAAAGCTATTGAAAGAGGAACTGCTAAATTTGTTGCATATGCTGCTGATGTTGAGCCAAAAGAAATTGTTGCTCATATCCCTGCATTATGTAAAGAAAAAAAGATTCCTTGTTTAGAAGCAGATAGTAAACAAAAGTTAGGAATTTCAATTGGTCTTCCCGTTTCAGCATCTTCAATTGCAGTGATTGAAGCTGGAGAAGCTGACAAAGATATTGCTTCTCTTAAGAAGTAAGTTTGTCTAAAATGGCAGAGAGAAATAAAATTTCTTCTAGACCATTTTGTCCCAAAAAATAAAAAATGGCAAAAAATCAGAAACCGCAACAAGAAGTAAAGACACAAAACGCTAAAGGTAGTGATAGAATTCTTAGTTTAGTTGCAGTGCCTGCTACAGTTAAAGAGTTTGTTGGTAGAACTGGTTTTAGAGGGGAAATTACACAGGTTAAATGTTTAGTTCAAGAAGGAAAAGATAAAGGAAGATTAATGAGAAGAAATGTTCGTGGTGCAGTCAGAGTTGGTGATGTATTAATGCTTAGAGAAACAGAAATTGAAGCTCGTAGAATTAAATCAAATGTTACAAAGGGGTCTTATAGTTAAGACTAATCAAAATGAAAAATAAAGAAATAAAATATTTACCTTTTATTGTTGGATATTTGGGTAAATCCGATTATCATGAAGTTGCTCATTATATTCAAAAGCCCGAAGTTGAAACTTTTAATGCTTTAGAAAAATTAGTTAAAAAGGGAAAGATAAAATCTGAAGTTATTAGAGGAGAGATTAGATATTCATCGAAAGTAGAATCCAGAGGTGAAGAACAATGAGAATAAATGTTTTTGGTCCTTCATGGTGTAATGATACTTCTGAAGATTCAAATGTTCTTGAAGAAGTGGTTAATTTTCCAGATACATCTAAACTAACAGATGAAACAACTCTATTAAATCATTTTGAAGATTTGAAAAGACTTGAAAGCTGTGACCCTCTGGCTTCTGCCTATAGAGTTGGTACAAGCGTTATTATACCATATAATGTTGGAGGAAGACAAAATGCCTAAATGTGTTTATTGTGGTTCTAATTATGAATTCCCAAGAGGGTTAACTTTAGTTATGAAAGATGGAACTATCAATTATCTATGTTCTGGAAAGTGTAGAAAGAATATGCTGATGAAGAGAAGAAAAGTCAAGTGGGTTTTATCTAAAAAGAAGACTCAAGAAAAGGTAAAAAAACGTTGATTTTTGGTTAATTTTCTGTACGTCTCTTTTTTAATTCTATTTTCTAAATATTTTAATTAAACTTTATTTTATCGACGATAAATTTAGTTTTTTGTGAGAAAGATTTATAAAGTCCTGTGGGCTTTTTCAGCTGTAAATTGAAGTTAAAAAAACTTGAATTTTGGAGTTAAAAATGAGTGAAAACAAAGAATATACTGCTGACTCAATTAAGGTTCTGGAAGGTCTTGAAGGAGTAAGAAAAAGACCCGCAATGTACATAGGTTCTACCGGTAAGGAAGGACTTCATCATCTGGTTTACGAAGTTGTGGATAATTCTGTTGATGAAGCAATGGCAGGGCATTGTGACACAATTAATGTTAGTTTGAATAAGGATGGATCTTGCACAGTTGAAGATAATGGTAGAGGTATTCCAGTTGAGATACATTCGCAATATAAGGTTTCTGCTGCAGAAGTTGCATTAACCAAATTGCATGCTGGGGGAAAGTTCGATAAGGATTCCTATAAAATTTCTGGGGGATTACATGGTGTGGGCGTATCCTGTGTAAATGCTTTGTCTAAAAAATTAATTTTAACAATTAAACAAAAAGGAAAAGTTTATCAGCAAGAATATTCTCGAGGAATTCCTCAATACAAGTTAAAGGAAATTGGAAAATGTAAGGATAATGAAAAAGGAACCACTGTAACTTTTTGGCCTGATGAAGAAATTTTTTCAACACTAGAGTTTGATTATAAACTTTTGCAAACTCGATTTAGAGAAATATCTTTTTTGAATGCTGGATTAAGAATTAATCTAACCGATGAAGTTCAAGATAAGAAAGAAGAATTTTATGCTTCCGGGGGATTAATTGAATTTGTTAAATGGGCAAATAAAAATAAAGAAGTGCTTTATCCAAAACCAATTTATTTTAAAAAAGAAACCGAAGGATTAATTCTAGAAATTGGTATTCAGTACAATACAAGTTATCAGGAAAATATTTTTGGATTTGTAAATACAATTAATACTGTTGAGGGTGGAACTCATGTTTCCGGATTGAAAACAGCTTTGACAAGAGTGATCAACGATTATGCTAAGAAAAAAGGATTTTTTAAGAATGGAGAATCTTTTATGGGTGAAGATGTTCGTGAAGGTTTAACTGCTATTGTTAGTGTAAAAATTGCTGAACCTCAATTTGAAGGTCAGACAAAAACTAAACTTGGAAATTCTGAAGTTAAGGGTTATGTTGATTCTCTGGTTACGATTGCTTTATCAGAATATTTTGAAGAAAATCCTGTGGTTGCAAAGAAAATTGTTACTAAGGCTTTGGATTCTGCTAGTGCAAGATTAGCTGCCAAAAAGGCAAAGGATTTGGTGCGAAGAAAAAATGCTTTTTCCATCGGAGGACTTCCAGGAAAACTAGCTGATTGTTCAAGTAAAAAACGTGACGATGCGGAATTATATTTAGTAGAGGGAGAATCTGCGGGTGGTTGTTTTTCTGGGGATACTCAAGTAGCTTTAGCAGATGGAAGAAATTTATCCTTTAAGGATTTATGTGAGGAAGATTCATTTGGTAAGGAAAATTTTTGTTATACTATAAAAGAAAATGGAACTATTGGTCTTTCTAAAATTGAAAACCCTAGAATTACAAAAGAAAATGCAGAAGTAATTAAGATTGTTTTAGATAATGATGCTGAGATTATTTGTACTCCTAATCACAAATTCATGCTTAGAGATGGAAATTATAAGGAAGCTAATTTACTGACAAATGAAGATTCACTTATGCCCTTAAATAAAAAGATCTCTAAGATTGGGGGTAACATTACTATCGATGGATATGAGATGATTTGGGATTTGAATAAAAGATGGATTTTTACTCATATGCTTGCAGATGAATATAATATTAAGAATGGGATTTATGCAAAAGAGCAAGGTGACCATAAACATCATATAGACTTTGATAAATTAAATAATAATCCAAATAATATTATTAGAATATCTAGAGAGAATCATTTGCTTCTTCATACAGAAAACTTAGCAAAAACTATTCATCGGGAAGATGTTAAACAGAAGGCAAAAGAAGCACATCAGACTGAAGAATACAGAGAAAGAATAAAACAATGGGCAAATCAACCAGAAATAAAATTAGCCTTATCTCAGAATGCAAAAGAACAATGGCAAGATGCAGATTATAAAGAATTTATGAAGAATAAATTTATTGAATTTTACAATTCTAATGAAGAATATAGGAAATATAATAATGAATTACTTAATAAAAGTCAAGAAGAATATTGGAGAAATCCTGAAAATCGAGAAAAAGCTTCTGAAAAAGTAAAGAAATTTTTTGATGAAAATCCAGAAGC
The DNA here is from genome assembly GCA_903831045.1 of uncultured archaeon. Lineage (GTDB taxonomy): Archaea > Nanobdellota > Nanobdellia > Pacearchaeales > GW2011-AR1 > GW2011-AR1. The sequence goes on from CAIKWG010000040.1 coordinate 19,820, forward strand.
TAAAGAGTATCTTTCAAGCTTGGCAAAAGAACAATGGAAAGATGAAGTTTTGTTATTATGGAGAAGACAAAAAACTAAAGAACAATGGACGCCGGAATTTAGAAGTCAAAGAAAAGAAGCTTATAATAAAACTTATTATAATAACACTTTAATACTGATGAAAAAAGTTTTAGAATCTGAAGGAAAATTGGATAATTTTGATTCAATAAGAATTCAAGAAAAAAATCATAATGTTTTAAGTATGGAGACTTTTTGTTCAAGATTTTTTGATGGAAATCCTGAAATTTTGATAGAAACAGTAAAGAATTATAATCATAAAATCAAGAGAATTATCAGATTAAATGAAAAAATTGATGTTTATGATTTAGAGGTTCCAGAAACTCATAATTTTGCTTTGGCATCAGGAATCTTTGTTCATAATAGTGCCAAGATGGCTCGTAATAAAGAAAATCAAGCTATTCTTGGTCTTAGAGGTAAAATTTTAAATGTTGAAAAAGCAAATCCTTCTAAGGCTTTATCTTCTGAAGAAATTGCAAATATGATTACTGCAATTGGTGTTGGAGTTGGAGAAGATTTTAATATAGAAAATTTAAGATATCATCGAGTTATAATTATGACTGATGCTGATGTAGATGGGGAGCATATCAAAACTTTGCTTTTGACTTTCTTTTTTAGATTTATGCCTAAATTGATTGAAGAAGGGCATGTTTATGTTGCACTGCCTCCACTTTATAGAATTAGAAAAAAGAAAGATTATTATGTTTATAACGAAGAAGAATTAAAAAAAGAAACTGCAGGAATTGAGAATCCTAATGTTAGTCGTTTCAAGGGTCTTGGTGAAATGAGTGCAGAGCAACTTTGGGAAACTACCATGAATCCTAAGGTAAGAAAAATAAAAAGAATTTATATTGAAGATGCAGTTGAAGCTGATCAAGTTTTTTCAATGTTGATGGGTGATGATGTTCAGGGTAGAAAGGAGTTCATAGCAGAGAATGCTAAATCTGCTAGTCTGGATATTTAAACTAAGGAAAAATAAAAATGGCAAAAAGAAACAAAATTCAAACACCGGATTGGATTCTGAAGGGAGAGAAAGGGAAGGTTTCTAAAAAGAAAACTGGAAAAGGATTCAAGATAAGACGTTGCCCTAAATGTAACAGCGACGAAGTTAGAGTTGTTATTGGAGAAGTTGGAACCTGGGAATGTCCTAAATGTAAATGGAAGGGAGACAATGTTAAGCTTGAAGAGCTTGAGGAAGAAGAATTTATGAAATATTTAGATGACAAAGGAGAAGATGTAGCATGAAACTTCTCCTAGGTCCTCACAGTTACTGTTGCGGGTTTATCATAAATGCTAAACAAGGAGGAGATGTTGCATAAAAATAAAATGGCAAAGAAAATAGACGACGAAGAGAATGAAGGTATGGAAGAAGATGAAGTTGAAGTTGAAACTTCAGAAGAAGAAGTAGAAGGAAAAGATGAATCTGCTGAATCCAGTGAAGCTGATGATGAAGAAGAGGAAGAAGAATCTAAAGAAACAAGTGAAGAAAGAAATAAAAGAGTTTTAATTGAAGAAAAAGGTGTTGTTAATTCTGAAATCTCTGAAGAAATGAGAAAAGCATATTTAGATTATGCAATGAGTGTTATTGTTTCTCGTGCAATTCCTTCGGTTGAAGATGGTATGAAACCAGTTCAAAGAAGAATTTTATATTCAATGCATCAAATGGGGTTGAAACCAAATACTCAAACTAAAAAATCTGCAAGAATTGTCGGAGATGTAATGGGTAAATATCACCCTCACGGTGATACCGCAATTTATGACGCTATGGTAAGAATGGCACAGGATTTTTCTTTGAGATATCCACTTGTATTTGGTCAGGGTAATTTCGGTTCTATTGACGGAGATCCTCCAGCGGCTATGAGATATACCGAAGCAAAATTAGAAGAAACATCTTTTGCATTATTGGATGATTTAGAAAAAGATACAGTTGAGTTTGTTCCCAACTATGATAATTCTTTGAAAGAACCAGCATTGCTTCCAGGAAAACTTCCAGCTTTAATGTTAAATGGTGCAACAGGAATTGCTGTAGGTATGGCTACTAATATTCCTCCACACAATCTTAGAGAAGTTTGTGATGCAATTGTTAAGTATATCGATAATCCAGCGGTAACCGTGGAAGAATTATGCACTGTTGTACAAGGTCCTGATTTTCCAACTGGAGGTTCTGTACAAGGAGATATGATTGAATTGTATAAAACTGGTAGAGGAAAAATGATTATGAGAGGTAAGACTACAACAGAAGAAATAAAAAATAAAACTGCCGTGATTATTACTGAAATTCCTTATATGGTTAATAAATCTGATTTGGTTGAGCAAATTGCTAATCTTGTTAAGGATAAAAAATTAAAGGATGTTTCTGATTTGAGGGATGAATCCGCAAGAGGAAAAATGAGGGTAGTTATAGAATTAAGAAAAGGAGTTGATTCTAAATTTGTTCTAAATTCTTTGTATAAATATACTAAACTTCAAGAATCATTCAATGTTAATTTCCTAGCTTTGGTTAAAGGTCAGCCTCGTATTTTGGGAATCAGAGATGTGCTTGAAAGTTATGTTGGGCATAGAAAAATTATAATTACAAAGAGAACTCAATATGAATTAAAGAAAGCAATTGAAAGACAGGAAATTGTTAAGGGATTGTTAATCACTTTGGCTCATCTTGATGAGGTTATTAAAATAATTAGATTTGGAAAAGCGCCTTCTGAAGAATTAGTTGCTAAATTTAAATTTACAGAAAATCAGGTTAAGGCAATTCTAGAAACTAAATTGAGACAATTGACAGCCATGGAAAATGATAAATTAAAAACAGAAGAAGATGATTTGGAAAAGAAAATTAAGAAGTATAATCAAATTTTAAATGATATTAAAGAAGTTTTGAAAATTATTAAGGAAGAAGTTTCTCAATTAAAAGAAAATTATGGAGATGCTCGTAGAACTCAAGTTTTCAAAAGAGGATTTTCTGAAATTTCTGAAAAAGATTTAGTTCAGGATAAGGAAGTTGTTGTAAGTATTACCGATAGAGGATATGTAAAAAGAATGGATGTTCAAACTTACAAAGAACAGAAGAGGGGTGGAAGAGGGGTTATTGGAAGTAATTTAGCAACTGATGATTACACTAAACAATTATTGACCTGTTCTACTCATGACTATCTAATGTTTTTCACTTCTAGAGGAAGAGTACTTTGGTTGAAGACCTATGACTTACCTGAAGCTGAAAGATATGGAAAAGGAAAGGCTCTTGCAAATATGCTTGGATTAAAGGATGAAAGAGTTACAAAAGTAATTTCAGTTAAGAATTTTGATGATTTCCTGGTTATGGCCACTAGAAAGGGAATTGTGAAAAGAATTTCTTTAAATTATTTTTCTAACCCTCGTGTTTCTGGAGTTAAGGCAATTAATTTACCTGCAGATAGTTCTGATGATTTAATTGGAGTTGAAGTTGTTAAGGAAACTCAGGAAGTTTTATTGGCTACTAAACATGGTAAAGCCATTAGATTTAATAGTAAAGATTTGAGACCTATGGGAAGATCAAGCTATGGGGTTACTGGAATTAAACTTGACAATAAGGATGAAGTTGTTTCTCTTGAAGTTTTAGAAACTGCTGCTATTTTTACAATTACTAAGAACGGTTATGGAAAAAGAACTACTGTTGAAGACTATCGAAAAACTGCTCGTGCTGGAAAAGGTGTTATTAATGTTAAAATCTCAGATAAAACGGGAGACGTGGTTAATACTGTTTCAGTTAATGATGATGATTCTATTATTGTTTCAACAGCAAAGGGAATTGTGATTAAAACAAGTCTTGAGAGTGTTAGAGTAATGGGTCGTGCTGCACAGGGAGTTAGAATTGTTAAACTGCAGGATGGAGATCATGTTGCGGATGTGGTTAGAGTTGTTGAAGAAGAATAAATGATATAAGATTAAAAACTATGTTTAACTTTTTTTAAAAATGAAATTTGGTGTTAAAACTTATAATGAAGAGAAACTTTTAGATTTTTTTATTGATAAATGTGATTTTTTTGAGGTGCAGGCTATTCAAGTGAATGATTATAGTTTCTTGAAAAAATATAGTCTTCCAATTGTGATTCATTGTGAACATGAAAATTTTGGAATCAATATTGCAGACATTTCTAAGAAAGATTTGAATCTTCAGGCAATTCATTTTGCAAAGGTGCTTGCTGATTCTGTAAATGCGAAGAAGATTATTATCCATCCTGGAACTCTGGAGAATGAAAATTGTTCTAAGGAAAATTCTATTAATTTTCTAAAGGAATTTTGTGATTCTAGGTTTTGTATAGAGAATATGCCCTATACCTATGCAGAGAATAAAAGTATCAAGTTGTGTTCAGAGCCTAAGGAGATGATAGAATTTTTAGAAAAAACTGGACTTGGTTTTTGTTTTGATTTTAATCATGCAATTGAATATGCTCTTGAGTTGGGGTTAGATTATGTTGGGGTTTTAAAAGAATTTTCAAAGATAAAAGCTAATCACTATCATCTTGGTGGAGAGAATATGGAAAAAAGAGAATCTCATCTGAGCTTCGCTGATTCTACTCTGGATTTGAATGTTATATTTAAGATTCTTCCTAAAAAAGCTGAAATTACTCTAGAAGTTGCAAATGATAAAACGAGCCTTTTAGAAGATTTGAAAGTTGTTGGAAGAGTGTGATTTTTTTTCTGGGGGTGTAATACAATGGTAAGACTTAAATATAACCCCCTATTCATTTATTAATGCATAAAAGTGTAAGTTCTATTGCAGAAAAAAGAGAAGTTCTTGTTAATTATTTAAAGAAAAATCCAAGAGCTACATATAAAGATATTCGAAGAG
>CAIKWG010000041.1 GCA_903831045.1 uncultured archaeon
AGCATAACTTCCAAAAATCAAACAGGGCACATTTTCTTTAATAAGATTAGAAATAAATTCTTTCAAATTTCTATTTTTTTCTATAAATCTAATTGTTTTTTCAAGTTCAATGATTCTTCTAAGATAATTTGTAGAAATATCTCTCTTTAAAGAAAAATAAGTATTTCTCCCTTTAACCTCTTTAGTTAAAAATTTAGAATAATCTCTTAAAACACTTTGCGTCCCCCCTATACTAGTTTTAGATTTTTTAGAGATTTCTCTAAAAAAAAGTGGAGAATCTTCTCCATGCAAGAGACTTAATATATTGTACTCATTTAAGTTCATTTGTATTTATTTAAGTTCATTGGTTTATATATTTTATTATTTGCCATTTTTTAGTTATCTTTTATATTTCATTTTAAGCATTACAGATTTGCCCTCCACTTGCAAATTTGATACATCCTGATATTGCAACATCTCCTGTTACATCTAGTTCTTCAGTTGGGGCGGTGTTACCGATACCAACTCTACCAGTATTAACAATAAACAAACCATTAGTGGTAGCCGTAAATTTATCAGTAGATACAGGAAATTGATATGCATTCTTTCCAAGATATCCTGCAGGAACAGTAGCCCCACTTCCACTTCCAGTTGTAGGAGTAAAATCTCCATTAGTTTGTATTTCAAAATAAGCAGTTCCAGAAGCACAAGCACCTCCAAGACTTCTAAATCTTAATTCTATTGCTCCACCACTTGTAGTTCTTCTTGCATCAACAGCATAATCTTGTCCACCTGAATAAGAATTATAATTCACAGTAGGAACTTGAACCCAATCAGTAGTTGCTCCAGTATAATATGTATCTTGAATTTGATACACTCCGGAATTAATTGTTCCACAATAATGATGAGTTTCGTAGATTGTAATATATGTTCCAACTCCAGTCGTTGCAACACTTCCAATCTCAACATAATCTCCTGCAGTTGATCCAACAGATCTAGAAAAGGAATCAATAAATCTGTCTGACATTGTTTCATCTGCATTAAAGAAAACGCTTCCATGAACATCTAGTTTTGAATCTGGACTCGTAGTCCCGATGCCGACGTTACCTGTATCTCCCTTAATTGTTAATCTATACTGATCAAAAGCTCCTGCACCAGCAGCAAATCTAATATCTCCGTTGTAAGTTTGAAGATTAAATGTGCTTGCACCTCCAGTAGCTGCATAATCTAAATATCCCATCCAACTTTGTCTTGTAGTAGATTGATAAAAATTTATATTAGCACCTTTCCCAGTTGAACCAGTAGGTGTAGTTGTTGAAGTAAGTCTAAAAAAAGCATCGTCTGTTCCTGTTCCTGAAATGTGTAATAATGCCGAAGGGGCGGTTGTCCCAATACCCACATTGCCCCCTAAGGGATTTAGCAATAAATTATAAGTTGCGGTACCAAAATTAGGAACATATCCTGATTGTATCCAGGATGCATATGTAGCTGAAGAATCTAATGTACCAAAACCTAATCCATTACCTCCTCCACCCTCAAACTTAACATTGCTATTTGCAGCACTAGCAGTTGAATAAGATGCACCAGCAATATGGAATCTTACATCGGGGGTTATTCCAATACCTACATAACCATTTTGAATAATTGTCATTGCTTCATTCATCGTAGCATAATCTTTAACCCAGAATTTTAATCCTCCCTGAGACCATCCATTTGCTGTCCCTGCACTAACTTTCCAACCATTGATTCCAGCAAGAGCAACATCATTTCCTGTTCCTGCTTGTTCACGAGAAGCAAATACTAAAGAAGACATCGTATTAATTCCTCCATTAGCATTGTATAAAACTAAATCTCCTGGAGTATCAGCAACAGTAGTCGCAGAACTATCTTTTCTAATTACTGCTTGAGGAGAATGATAATATGAACCAGGATAAATCATGTAAAAATTATCCCCATTAGCAATAAAGTTTCCTCCACTTCTAAGAATACCAACTGCATTTAAACTTCCTTCAACATCTAGAGTATAATCAGGAGTTGAATCTCCAATCCCAACTGCACTTGCAGAACCATCAATCCTCATTATTTCTGTTTTTCCTGCAACTGAATCTGTAGAACCTGTCTGGAAAATATGATCTTGATATGCTCCATAAACCATACTATCACTCATTGTTCCACCATCGTAATTATGGAAAACCATATACCCTCCAATATTATTATCTTGCATTACAATTCCTTCATTCAATCCGCTATCTGCTGTTTGTCTCATAGTAAGATAACTGTGTGTATTACTTTCAATAATTTGTGAAGTTCCTGTGGGTATTGTACCCAGTGTTGAACCAGCAGCAACGGTAACATGAAGTCTAGCATCAGGAGTTGCATCGCCTATACCCACATTACTATTTAATAAATTAATATAGTTATTTGGACCATCAATAATTAATCTATCTGTTGCTCCTGCCGAACCTGTTCTAATTTGTAAACCATTGTATGCATTCCACTTCATTCCATCCCAACCACTACCTGCAGCTCCACGAGTTGTTGGCCCTCCGTAATAATCATTCCATAAAACATGGTTAGTATCAGTTCCAGGAGCTGCAAACCAAATATCCCCGCTTGTACTTGCTCTGTTAATATTTATTCCATTAGTTCCAGTAACCAATTGCCCAGTCATAGTCCCACCAGCAAGAGGAAGATAATTTGCAGCAACCGCATAATAAGCACTATCCTGTCCATCTAATAAATCAGCGTCGAGACCAGAAGTAGCACCATCATTTCCAGCAGTCCACATTCTATAAGTTGTCCAACTAGTACTATCTACATTTGCATGCATAATCATATCTCCATAATATGTTGCTTCAATTGCCAAAGAAGACGCACTTCCCCCAACATCATTAGACATAAGAACAGCTCCACTATGTCCAACATAGCTTGTAGAATATGTTCCTCCAAGAGGATCATTTCCCCAACCAGCAACGCTTCCAACAGCAACATTTGCATTTCCAATTCCTCCTCTAGCTCTTATAAAAGATGTTTCATGATAAGCATCTACAGTATCAGAATTGCCCACAGTTAAACTTGCAGCAGTTCCAGTCAAGCCAGTTCCAGGACCACTGAACTGAGTTGTAGCTGTAATTGTAGAAGCCTTAAATGCTTCGTAACTTGTTCCAGGATTATTCAAAACTACAATTGTTCCACTACTTTCAACTCCTATTTGTGATGCAACAACTCCCCCCCAATGGAAAGCTAATCTTGGAGCAGTATAACTGGCAGAACCTCCAAAATTAGATTCTCTTAATTCAATTGATGCATATGGATAACTCATTTCCCCATTTGTTGAAGATGCAACATTCCAGTCTCCAGCTGTACTAGTAAGGACAGCTCCACTTAAAGAAAAAATAGGCTGTTGTCCATCAACAGTATCGGCATCTAACCCCGTACCTGAACCATCACTAGAACTAGTCCAAATCTTTTTCCAACCTTGCCATGTTCCAGCACCATTTCTAAAATACAATTGACCATCACTATATCCTCCAGCAATTTGAAGACCCCTGTTATTTGTACCAAGAGTAAAAGCTCCGACCCAATAATCTGAACCTCCGTAACCCGGAACAGGAACGCCATATCCATCAAAGGCAGCAAAAGTACCATCGTGAACAACTGAAGAATCCAATCCCTCAGTAGGGGTTATATAAGACCCTGCTTTTCCTCCTTTTACTCTAGCAAAGTCAAGTGAGTCTAAACTATCTAACACATCAGCATCTAATCCAGAACCTGAACCATCACTATTTGATGCCCAAACAGTTACCCACGATTGCCATCCAGCATTACTCCAACCAGTTCTTCTAACAACTTTTGAAGCTCCACTTCCGGTATGAGGATAATATGTCTGAACAATTCCATATCCATCATATTCTTCAACAACTAAAACTCCATAAACATAAACTCCAGTAGGGGCATTATTTCCTGTAAAAGCAACTCCTCCCCCACTTGCAACTCCATACATTCCTGGCGTCACAGCTGCATCCCAATCACTAGTAGTTCCAATTGTCCCTCTTTGCATATTAAAATAAGCTGAATCAGTGCTATCAAATAAATCAGCATTAGATGCTGTTCCAGATAATGCCCCGCTAAAAGTAGTAGCAGTTATTGTTGAAGCACCACTTATTGCTTGACTATTCATATTAATTGGTTGATCCATGACCAAATCTGCATCTCTTGTATCAACATGATAAACTGCAGTATCAGTTCCGGCATAACGAGAACGCATAGTATAAGTATATGCAGAATCCCAATACAAATTCATTCCATATCCCCCAGAAGTATCTTCTCCAAGAAACAAATCCGAAGTACCAGAATCACTCGCCCAAACATAAAGACTTGGTGTTGCTCCAGTAGCAATTAAATCTCCTGCAACACTAACAGTGCTACCAGTATCAGTGATAATTGAATTTTCAATTCCAGTTCCAGCAGCATTCCATCGAGGGATATAATTATCCGTACCAGTTCCAGTTACAGTTCCAGAAGCTGTTGCAAAATAACTAGCCTCATGACTGTCTAACAAATCAGCGTCTAATCCTGAACCAGAACCATCATTTCCAGAATTCCAAGCTTTCCACAAATCAACCTGCACTTTTTTAGTTCCAGTTGGTTCTGCAGAATTAACAACAGACGTCACTCTATTCTCAAAGCTTCCTCCAGCATCTCTTACATTCACATTAAATGAATTCCAGTAAGAATATCTTGGCCACCAAAAACATAAATATCCTCCATTTTCAAACATTTTAATATATGATACAAAATTTCCCCCATAGGTTAATCCAGAATAGCTAATAATGGTATTAGCATATAAATATCCTTGAGCTATTGCCAAGAAAGGAGGATTACCTGAACTATAACTTTTACCAGAAATTTCAATAACAAATGATGCTCCCTCTGATGCAGTTGCAGGAATATCTGTTGTTACAAGAGTTCCATCAACAAAATCACTTCCAGAATGATAGGGTACAATTCTAGCTAATTGTGTTCCATCTAAATAATCAGCATTTAAATTTGAAACTAAAGTGGTAGATGAAACTGCAAGAGGAGCAGTGCCGGTAGCGACGGTAGAAATTAATTGAGTATCACTACGTATTGAACCTCCAACAACATCTAATTTTGTTCCTGGTGCAGTTGTTCCAATACCAACAAAACCATTATCAATAACAGTAACTAAATGTGCTCCATCATCAGAAAGGAAATCATAGCCAGTATATCCTGCTTGATTTCCCTTGAAATCCAAAAATCCTGTAGCTCCATTTCTACCTATTTGATATCCATAGCCTCCAACACTACTAAAAAGTCTTAATTGATTTGATGTTGCACCAATAACTTCAAGTGCTGCTCCTGGTGCGGTTGTTCCAATTCCCATACTTCCTCTAAAGAATGAATTTCCATTAGCTAAATTAATATAAGCGTTAGCTGCACTTGACCCGCCACCAACAAAAGCAATTGAATTTCCAGGGATATCTCCAACAGCACTATCAATTTGTCTATGATAAATTCCCCAATTCGAACCAGTATCGGCACTGTCTAAATAAATCCAAGAGTCTCTATCATTTCCAGGAGAATATAAATAAACATTTGATGCAGGATTAGCAGTTAAATATGAATTTAAAACTAAACTATTAATTCCTCTATATCTTTCTGCTCGCATCTGTCCATTAACATCTAATAAATAACTCGGTGCAGTTGTTCCAATTCCTACATTTCCTCCATTTGGATTTAAAGCTAAATTATAATTTGCAGCCAAATTACCTGTATTAGTAGATTGAATCCAAGCATACGTAGAAGGAGTTGCCACATTCATACCAAAATCAAGAGTTTCTCCAGCATAAGCTTCACCCGGAGTTAATCTCAATATTCCATATTGAGTTGTTCCACTTGAAGCTGGAACACCCTGCCCATAACCTGTTGCTGGACCATTTACATGAAGTTTCTGAGCTGGTGTCGTCGTTCCAATTCCAACATTGCCATCATCAGAAACTCTCATTATCTCGTTACTTCGTGTAAAAAATTGAATACCCGTTCCAGTTCCCCTACCAGCGATGTTTATTTTAGAAATATACCCTGCAGTTGAACCGGTATTAAATAAAATCTGTCCAGCATCAGCAGGATTTGTAAGAGTAAAAGTTCCTACACCATTACTTGAAATTGTGCTCGAGACAGGAAGATCTAGATTACCATTAATTAATGTATTACCATTAACATTTAATTTGTAATTTCCAGGAGTTGTTGTTCCAATACCAACTGCACTTCCACTATCATAAATTATAGAATTTCCAACACTAGCAGTTCCAGTAAATTTAGTAAGATTATTTGTTGTACCTGAACCACTGATAACACCAGATAATCCCGAAGCTGCAACACAGCTTACTAATCCAGTTGAAGCATCACTTGTTAATACTTGACCAGTCGAACATTTTGAATTTAATAAATATGAAGCTCCAGTTATACTAGCAGTTCCCATACTAACTAAACCAGCACTAGATATGGACATACGTTCAGTAGTATTAGTACCAAATATTATTGCACCAGGTTCATAATTAAATACATATGCATCTACCCCAATTGTTCCAAAAACTGTTCCGTCTCCTCCAGCAGAACCAGTATCTACGTTAGTACTATGAAATACAGACCATTGAGTTGCTGCAGAATTAAGATGAATTATTCCAGTACTAGCACCACCATTTGAATTTGGGTTTGTTGTTCCAACACCTAAATTACCGCTCATAGTTATTCCATTTGTTGGAGCTGCATTTACCCCAGCATATGTTCCGATTGCTACAGATCCATTCACATCTAATTTGTTTGCAGGCGTAGTGGTTCCGATTCCCACATTGCCTCCTTGCTTAAAAGTTAACAAATTAACATCTGTCGCCACACCATTATTCTGCATAAGATAATAGTCATATCCACCACCATTATGATATTGTTGAAGTTTGATACCCCAATTAGTTTCAGGAATAACATTAAGAATAGGAACATTTACGTATGGATTTGATGCTTTTGAAATTTGCAACAGCGATAATGGATTTGTTGTTCCAATCCCAACATTTCCTCCATCGGGATTTATGCCAAGATTTGTTGCACCATCGGTTCCAACTACCGCAACATTATTATGGACTCCTAGAAGAACACCAATAGTACCTGCTGAATTACCAAATCTTGCAACCCAAGAAGATGGACCAGAATCAGAAGCCACAGTAATAGGAAAGTTTGGATTTCCATTTCCCACTCCAACATTCCCATTTCCAGCATTAACAAAAAAATCACTTGTTCCAACAGAAAAATTATAATCTCCTAAAGCAGCATTTGTATTTGAACCAGTGTAAGGGATATAATTAGTTGAACCATTCCAATTTCCGGCAAAAGTTCCGTATGTAATCCCAGTTGTTCCATTCACCCAAAAATAGGGTTGAGCTTCATTTGAAGAATTATAAATAATAAAATCTCTAGCCCCAACTAAAGAAAATATTAAAATTAAAAATACAAATGCAAAAAATAATTTATATTTCATCTGAAATCTTCTCCTCTTAATCTAACCCATTTAGAACATGACTTTAATAAGTGATTTGAAGTAGAAAATCGAGAATTTCTTTTTCTATCAAAATAAGTGTATATAATTATTTCAAATCCCTTTTGTTTCATTCTTTCAATAACCGGAACAAAGTCAGAATCAGAAGCAATTAAAATAACTTTTTTAACATTAGGATAATTTTCTTTAATATCATACATATCTAAAATAACTAAAGCATCAACACCCTTCTGAGAAAATTCTTCCTTACCAGAAGCATTAATTATCTTTCTACATCTTCCTTCTCTTAGAGTAATCCACTTTTTCTTCCTAAGCATTTTAGTCATTGCTTGATATTTACTCATTAACATATCTTCTTTTGCATTAGGATTGGAACTTTGATAAGGCGGAGCAGTATAAATAAAAAGATGTCTGAGATTTAATTTTTCTTTGTCGCAAATGTTTCTAAAAGTTTGCAGATATTTCTTAGGTTTATTATCTAAGTTTTGAAAGTGATTTTTAACTAATCCAAAAAATCCATCATCTACAAAAAGAAGAACATCTTCCATTAGAAATTCCCTCCTTCTGAAAAAGAAAATAAACATCCGGCAACCTTGCGATCACCGGGGATCATACTCGCAATCCTAAGACTGCTAATTAAATGAGAAATTTTAATTTTATAAATGTTGCTATTTTGTATTTCTTGAATTCTATCATAACCAACTTTAGCTAACCATCTTTTCAAAGGCTCAGCTTTCTTAGAAGGAACAGATTGGATAATTCTAAATATTCCTTTCAAATTTGCACAGTCTGTTAGATATTCCTTTCCATCTGAAGCCTTTAATTTCAGTTGTCGACAAAATGTCGATAACTCAGTTTCAGATGATTCTTTTTCTCTTATTTTGAGCCTATACCAATAATCATTTGAATTTACACTATCCGTTAAAACTTCTATTATATCTACAACTGAAAAATACCATTCCTCATTGTACAAAATCCTCCTGATTCTTTTGCTCCCAAAAATGATGAATTCTTTTTCCATATTTTTACTTACAAAAATAATTTATTCTTACTTCTAGCTAAAAGTAAGTAAAAAATTTCCCTCCATTTTAATTGCTCTTTTATCCTCGTTTTTTAACATTTTATATACGTTTTTTTCCTTTTTAATCCTAACTCTCTAGATTCCAATCTTAACATTTCCACTTGCATCCAGAGATATTGTTCCCCCATTATTTGTTGAATTAAATGTACCCGAAACAGTCAGCTTACTTGTAGGCGCTGAATTGTTAACACCAACATTTCCATTCTGTCCATCAATTGTCATTGCATCAGTATAATAAGCCGAATTTTCTGCAGAGCTTGCAGTTGTTTTAACTCTAAAGACCAGATTTGCCCAGTTTGTATCTTTATCATCTAGTACAATTTTTGCAGCTTCAACATTAGCAGATGATGATGTTCTGGATAAATATAACATTGTATCATAGCTAGAACCTTCTCCAGTTCCCCCATGAAGATTAAGTGTTCCAAATAAACTTGTAGTTCCAATTCCTACTCTAGCTCTATTTGCATCTATAAAGAAAGCAGATGTTCCAATAGAAAAGTTATAATCATTTAGCACAATATTTGCATTTGAACCAGTATACGGTACATAAACTCCAGATACAGTTGTTGAATTTAGATAGTTATTAGGATTTGATTTCAAATAAAACATACCATCAGCATAATTCTTTATTGAAGTGTTAGCACTTGAAATTGAACTGTCCACTTGGCTAGAGTTATAATAATTTGATTTGTCTGCACTCCAATTACCAATTCCTAAATCATTTGATAGCTGAGATAAACTAGTTAGACTAGTGGAATTATAAAATCCGTAAGGATTTGATTTCAAGTAAACTAAACTTGCATTAGAATTCCATTGAGGATCTGTTTCAGCAAGAGACAAAGTTGTTGCATTAATATAATTGTAAGGATTTGATTTCAAATAAAATAGATTATCTGCATAATTCTTCAAAGAGGTATTTGCATTTGAGATATTTGTAGTAACATCCGATTTGGTATAATAATTTGTGAAGTTGCTATCAACTTGGGATTTTGTATAATAATCTGAAGAACCATTCCAATTACCATAAATTGTTCCATTAACAAATAAATTTCTTGAAAAGAATCCATCTCTCCATCTTAAATTTCCAACACCAACATCAAAAGTTGCATCATAACCATCGGGAGGAAGTAATGAACCATTAATATTCAAATTATTTACACCTAATGAAGTCACATTGTAAACATAAATTGTCTGAGCATAAAGATTACCATCTTTTATTGTTGCTCCACCCTCTGTCCAAGCTCCACCAAAATTATATTGCCCAGTTCCATTATCTCCATCTCTTCTTAGAAAACTTCCATCAGCATAATTTTTCATTGAAGTATTAGCAACTCCAATTTCAGTATTCCAATTTCTAATATACCCTGTTGAATTCCAATCCTTAATTAATCCTGTTCCATTCAAAAGATTTGTTGCAGCTGTTGTTTGATTATATGCCCATGTTGCATAGGTTGAATTATATGTAGAACTCCAGGACGCATTGTGTGCTGTGAAGTTTGAAGTCCACATAGGATCATTCTCCGCAGCACTCAATGTTGTCGCATTAATCCAATTCAAATCATTGTTAATTGAACTGCCTAGAATATCTGATGGTGAATCCAAGGAGTCCCAATAACCAGAACTGTTTACATTTAGATTAGCCTCATCTGCAGAAGCTATAAACTTCGCATCGGCATAATTCTTCAATGAAGTATTAGCACTAACAATTGCACTGTTAGTTTGCGTGGAATTATAGTAATTTGTTAAATTCCCTTCAATCTGTGAACGATTATAATAATTTGATTGATTAGAAGTCCAAAGTGGATCTGTTTCAGCAGCAGCCAGACTAGTTGAATTAATGTAAGAATAGGGATTTGATTTTAAATAATAATCATTGATATTAAAATTAGAACTGTTATAAAATCCAGAAGGATTGGTTATTCCATAGTACAACGCATTAGCTTGGGAAGTTGTAGAATAACTAGATTGATTGGCTGTCCATAGAGGGTCAGATTCTGCAAGACTAGTTGCATTCAGATATGAATATGGATTATTCAAAGGATAATAATTTCCATCAACATAATTTTTCATTGAAGTATTAGCATTAGAAATTGCACTATCTGTTTGCCCAGAAGTATAATAATTTGATTTATCCGCACTCCAATTACCAATCAATCCAACAAGTTCAATTATTCTTGGATAAGAACTCTGATTAGAAGCCCAATGAGGATCTGATTCTAATCCAGATAAAGCAGATGAATTAACAAATCCCATATCATTAGAAAAGTTACTCAAAGCAGTATAACCACGATTACCCAAATTATCTGTAAAATTAGATAACGAAGTATAACCTCTATTTCCAAGATTATCTGCTAACTGAGAAAGGCTGGTCAAACTTGTTGAATTATAAAATCCGTAGGGATTGGATTTCAAATAAACAGAACTTGCATTTCCACTCCATTGAGGGTCTGTTTCTGAAAAAGCAGACAACCATCTCGAATCACCAGTTGCATTAAATGCTGCTGTCCAAAGGATATTATCTGTAAAATTAGAAAGTGCTGTTGGTTGTACATAGGCAGAAAAGTTTCCAACCAAGCCAATTAAATCAATTATTCTTAGATATGAACTTTGATTAGCTGTCCATAGAGGGTCAGTTTCAGAAGCCGAAAGTGATGTTGAATTAATATAATTATAAGGATTTGATTTTAAATAAAAATTTCCATCAACATAATCTTTCAAAGAAGTGTTAGCGCTTCCAATTGCACTGGTAACCTGAGTTGAATTGTAATAATTTAATTTATCAAGACTCCAATTTCCAACCAAACCAGCAAGTTCAGTTATTCTAGGATACAAGCTTTGGTTAGCTGCCCAGAGAGGATCACTTTCAGAACCAGAAAGAGTTGTTGCATTAATATACCCGTAAGGATTGTTTTTTCCATAATACAATGTATCTGCATAAGTTTTATTCCAATTAAACAAAGTCAGATAAGTAGAATGATTAGCAGTCCAAAGTGGATCCGTTTCGCTTGCCAAAAATCCTGCACTCCAATTTTTAATTAATCCAGATGCATTCCAATCTTTAATCAAGCCGGTTGAATTATATGCAGCATAGGTCAGATTATATGTTGAACTCCAACTTGCATTATATACAGATAAATTTGCTGCCCAATGAGGATCTGTTTCCCCAGCCATTGCAAGACCAGTTAATTGAGAACCATCCCCAAAGAAATATTGTGCAGTAACATTTCCAGAAGCGTTTAAATTTTGTACATAAGTATTAGAAAACAAAGAAGTTGAAAGAGGCAAACTGGCTCTCAATGTTCCGTTTCTATATTCACAAACATAGGAAGGAATAGTTGAGAAAGGTTCAAGTGTCAGGTTAACAAAACCACGACCATATTTATCAGTTATAATTGTTGCAGTTTTTGTAAATAAAACTCCAGAACAATCCGATGCGCTGGTAAATTTCCATTCGTATGCAAAAGATGTAGTTGGTTGCAAATTTCCAGAGCCATCGAGGGGGGTTACATAAATTGGAAAGCTTGCGGTTGACACTAAAGGAAACAAAAATAGGCTTAGAGTTAGTACTAATATAAACCCCTTCTTTTTTGGATTCACCATCTGAATTATTAGGATTTTATTGTTTTTAAACTTAATATTCCACGACTTTAAAACACTCTAAAAACAAACTTTTAAAAACCAATATTTTGAACTTTTTTAGAAAGTAAGTAAATTCAAATTAATTGAAATAGATAAAAAAATTATGTAAGTAAAATTAAATCAAAAGAATTAATTTTTTATATTAAAAACTTATTTTTTCAAAGCCTTGTAAGTTTTAATATAAAAAATCCAAGTTAAAACAGCGTCAACAATAAAAGCAATTGCAAATACAAATAGTAAACACATAATCATTAGATTAGAAAAATGCACCACAAAGCTCAATAGAGCTAGTATTAACACTGCTAGGAAGAAGATAAATGTAAACGCATTGTATTCTTCCAAAAAATTCTGATATTTTTTATTCTCCTTAACTCTTCCCTTAATTAATCCGTAATTAACAAGGATTATCCCACCAAAAAACAATATTGCAAATAATAAATTAGTAAAAAGGCTAGTCTGTATATTTTTCTGCATTAAAACGAAGATAAGACCAATTGCAAATAAACCAACTCCAAACCTAATAGGTCTTGGAATAGTCATTCTATTCACCTTTGGAATCACCTTTTTTTTCTTTACCATTAGATTAATCTATCCTTATTCAAAATCATTATTTGCTCTTGGCTGAGATAAAAAGAAAGCTTTGTTAGATTCAACTTCTTTTATCTTTCCATCCTTTTCAAACAATGCAACAGCTGGAGGTAATGCAAACTTACCTAATATTCCAACCTTTGAATAAACAATATAGGATACTGATCTCTTTTCTCCTTTATCTAATCTTGAAAAATCCCATTCAAGTTGATTTGTAGCCAAATCAATTCTCTTAGGATCCTCTCCTCCAAATCTTTCATACATCTTTACTAATGGAGGTAATCTATCAATTAGCTTAATATTTTCAACATAATTCTTAGCTGCCAATGTAAGTGTAATCTTCAATGCAAATTCTCCACCCTTAGCTCTAACAAATCCAATTCTTTTATGCACAGATAAACTTCTACTTACAGATCTTCTTGTAAGTACAGCTACAATAATCAAAAAGAAGATAATCAAGAATGGGAATAACCAGTTAGTTTTAACAGCTATCTCAGCAGTTTCACCAGGATTTATTTTAGAATTCCAAGTATAATAAACATCAAAACCCTGTCTTTCAACAAGATTTGGTTCAGGACTAAAAGTTGTAAATAGTCTAGACAGAATATTTTTCTTCAAGATAGTTTGACTTGTTTCAACAGTATTTCCTTCGTTAACCTTCTGTATAAGCTGAGTATTAATTACCCAACCATAATCTCTCTTAGTTGTAGTTAATATATTCTTTTCAACAAAATTAATTCTTCCTTCAACCTCGGATTTAAGATCCTGATACATAACCTGAGAATTCATTGTATAATAGCCAGCTAATAATTTGTTATAATCTTCTTTGTCAAGTTGTATTGTAAATACCTTCTTCTCATAAGGAGCTAGAGCAATCTGTTGATCCAATGTGAAGAAAGCAGATTTGAATCTTACAGAAAGATCTTCAAAATTATAGTTTACCTTATTCTTAATATAAAGTTCAATAGAATTAGACTCAGGATTAACATCTCCTGCACCAATTTCAAAACCTTCACCCAAATCAATAATATTAACAGTTAATTGTTCTTTAACTTCAGAACCATCCTTAGCTTGAATAAAATAATAGAAATTTGTAATTCCTCTTCCCTTCCAATCATCTCTTGGATAAACTTTGAAAGGTACATATTCTGTAACATCTTTACCAATGCTTACTTTTTCTTTAGGCTCATAGTCTGAACCAAAGAAAGTATAAAATAAGAACTTTTCATCATAGGCTTTATTAGTTACAGACAAATTAAAAACAGTTGGTTGATCTAACCCAATAATCATTACATTATTTTTTGTAATTTCTTTAACAGAAACGTCGATGGCAAGGATAGTTGGCAGTAACAAAACTGCAAGCGCCAAAAATAATAATCTCTTTTTCATGGAATAATTTATTGTAAATTGTATTTAAATATTTCTATAGTTTATTTCTTCCCTTCAAGATCCAAAAACGCTTTAGTTTGACTTAAAAATTCATCACAGTCACCACTAATTTTTTCTTCAACCGCTTTTATTCTTTGAGGAATCACAAACTTTTCATAAATACTTCTCCACATTTTTTTAGTTGGAGTAACTTCAAATTTACCCTCGTAATCTCTTACAATGATACCTTTAATCGCGATTTCAATGCTTCCTTTATTTGTACTAATTTTAGAAGTTCCCTGATTTATTTCAACCTGAGACATTGCATTAATTTTAAATTTTACTTTTGCAGTGAATTGAAAATAATCTGAAAGTTTTTTTACTCCTTCCCATTCCACATCAATATCTTTTATTGTTCCTTTAACTTTTTCTGCATATTTTCCTTCAACAACAGTTAGTCCAGGTTCTTGACTCAACCAGTCATAGCAAAACTTGTATAAATCTTTAAAAGAAAAAATTCCATCGTACTTTAACTTACTCGAAAACACCACATCTGATTCAGCCATGAGTTAAAATGGGATTTATGATTTAAATATTCTTCGGAAATCAGAATATTTATAAACGGATTCTATTTTTGAAAAATATGGTATACTCAATTAATAATTTCTTTGGAAAAGAAGAACAGCTTAAAACTGCATTTAGAAAAGTATTAGAAAAATTAGTAGAAGATAAAAAAGAGGGAAATCTTTGCTATGGTTATGGGAGATTCTATGAAGAAAGAATTTGCGTGGCATCCATTATAAGGCAAGCACAAGATCATTTATTTGATGATAAATATAAATTATTTGATATTTCGTCAAATGATGGAAACGTGATTAGAGATTATTCTCAGACTGTTTCATTAGAAACAGCAATAAATGACTTCTATCTAGAATTCCCAGAAATGCTGGATGGAGAACCAGAATTCATTTTAAGAACACTCAATAAGGGACAATTATCTTGTTCTCTTCTAAAGTAGCACAACAATCTTTAAATAATTCTCATAATTTCATCAGACATGACAAAATCTCATTTATTTCCTGAAGACATTGAAAGACTAATGGGCAAAGATGCTCAAAGAAATAATATTCTGGCTGCCAAGATGGTTTCAGAGATTGTTAAGACAACTCTTGGCCCAAGAGGAATGGATAAGATGTTGGTTTCTCCATCCAATGACATTATAGTAACAAATGATGGAGTTACAATTCTAACCGAAATGCAAATTGAACATCCTGCAGCTAAAATGATGGTTGAGATTGCAAAAACCCAGGAAAAAGAAGTTGGAGATGGAACAACCAGTGCAGTAATGATTGCAGGTAAACTTTTAGAAAATGCAGAAAAATTACTTGACCAAAAAATTCATCCTACAGTTATTGTTAAGGGTTATCAAATGGCTCAGGCCAAAGCTCAAGAAATTTTAAAAGAAAATGCTCTAGAAATAACTCCAGACAATGAAGAAATACTAAAACAGATTGCAATGACTGCCATGACTGGTAAAGGCGCTGAAAATTCAAAAGAAACCTTTGCTAATATTGTAGTAGAAGCCGTAAGAATGGTAAGAGAAGAAAAATCGGTAGATATGGAAGACATTAAAATAGAAAAATCTCTGGGCGAAGGAGTTGAAGATAGTGAACTAATTAAAGGAATAGTAATGGATAAAGAAAGAATTTCGAAGGATATGCCAAAAATTGTTGAAAATGCAAAAATTGCTCTAGTAGATTTTCCCCTAGAACTAAAAAATCTAGACATTGATACAAAAATTTCTCTTACTTCTCCAGACCAATTGCAAGATTTTTTAAGTAGAGAAGAAGAAATGATTAGAGAAATGGTGGACAAAGTAGTTTCAACAGGAGCAAATGTTATATTCTGCCAAAAAGGAGTTGATGACTTTGCAAGATATCTACTTGCAAGAGTTGGAATCTACACTTGTAGAAGAGTTTCAAGAAATGATATGGAAAAAATTTCAAAGGCAACAGGTGCTAGAATAATAAGCAATCTAAATGAACTAAGCCTTCATGATTTGGGAGATGCACAGGTTGTTGAAGAAGTAAAAAAAGGAAATGATGCATTTACTTATATCCGAGGATGCAAAAATCCAAAGGCCGTAACAATCCTTATACATGGAGGAACAACTCATGTTATTGATGAAATTGAGAGAGCAATAATGGATGGATTGGGAGATGTTATTTCTACTATTAATACAGGTTTAATTGTAGCAGGTGGCGGAGCAATAGAAATAGAGGTTGCAAGAAAATTGAGAGAATACAGTCAAACAATAAACGGAAGAGAAAGACTTGCAGTTGAAGAATTTGCAAACGCCTTAGAATTTATTCCAATTACACTTGCAGAAAATGCAGGACTAGACCCTATTGATATACTAACTGAACTAAAAGCCAAACATAATATAGGAGAAAGAAATTATGGATTAAATCTATTTACAAATAAAATTGAAAATGTTTTAGGTTCAAGAATTTTAGAACCTTACAAAGTAAAAGCTCAAGCAATTAATTCTGCAACCGAAGTTGCAAATATGATTCTAAGAATCGACGACGTAATTGCATCAAAGCCGAATAAAAAAGGCAACATGAATTTTGCTGGAGCAAGACCAGATTATTTAGATAATTTAGAATAAGATATATTCTCCAGTATAGAAATCTATTAAAAAGGGAGAAAACATAAGATAAACATGGATGAAGTAAAAGAGACTAAACCTGAAGTAAAGAAAGAAAAAACTGATAAGGGTAACAAATGGGTTGTTCAACTATTAGCTTTGGTTGCAGGTGTTCTATTAATTCTTTTGATATGTGATGCTGCTCTTGGAAATGGAGTTTTTAGTTGGTTAAATAAAACAGAAGTTCCAGAAGTTATTCCTACAGGGTATAATGGTCTTTTGGTAGGAACTTTAACTGGCTCAGCACAAAGTTTAGAAAATTATGAAGTAATGTATGACCCAGCTGGAAAATTAGTTTATGAATTAATTAATAACGGAAAGAACATTAATGTTGGTGAAGGATACACAGTAATAAAAGACGGTCGTGATACAAGAACAGTAATAATTGCAGTTTCGTCAAATAATCTGCAACAAAAATATCTAACCTGTGGATGCGTTGGTCCTAAATGTCTATCCTCTGCAGATGATCCTTGTGTAATAACTGGAACAGACAAGTTTACCTGTGAAGGAACTTACACTCTTGGTAAAACCGAAGGAGCTTGTAGATTTGTTCCAAAGGGTTGGATTTAATTTTATTTTTTAAAATTTATTTAAATTAATTTTTAGCAGTAGAAAGATTTCAATACTCCTCGCAATTATTTATGTGTATAATTATTAGTAAGGAAAATTGATAAGATCAAATTAGAATCTTCTTCTAGTATTCCATTTATTTCTATTATCATTACTTTTTCTTCCGAAGTCTCTTCCGCCACTTCTTCCAGCAGAACTTCTTCCACCAAAATTTCTTCCTCCAGAAGAACCTCTGTCATTTCTTCTTCCATAGTCATTTGACCTATTATCACTAAAATCTGCTCTAACTCTAATTGGAGTGATATCTGGCAATTCCATTGCTTTAATATCAAAAGATTTTCTTCTCAAAATATTTGTAAAATTATCATAATCTCTTTCAGCCAAAAGATTAATTGCTTTTCCTTCTTCTCCTGCTCTTGCAGTTCTACCTACTCTATGAACATAATCATCAGCCAAAATTGGTAAATCGTAATTGTAAACATGGCTTATCCCCTTAATATCAAGTCCTCTTGCTGCAACGTCTGTACAAACTAAAATTCTGACTCTCTTCGAATCAAACTCTTTCATAATTTTTAATCTTTTTGATTGTTCTAAACCCCCATGAATTGCAACTGCATTAATTCCAAGACTATTCAGGTTCTTTACAACAAACTCGGCATTTCTTCTAGTATTAGAGAAAATCATAATCAAATCCGAAGTTTCATTTTTTAACAATTGCACCAACAGAGAAAATTTAAGATTGGTTGGAACATCATAGTAAACATGAGTTAATTTTGCTTCATCAACATAACTCTCAACAGAAATATCAACCGGATTATCTGTATATTCTTTTGTAAGATTATCGATGCTTGCAGACATTGTTGCAGAAAAAAGCATAGTCTGTCTTTTCTTTGGACACTTGTTAATTATTTTTCCAACATCTCTAGAAAATCCCATGTCGAGCATTCTATCAAATTCGTCTAAAACTAAAATTTTGACCTGACTCAAATCAATAGTCTTCCTATCCAGGTGATCTAAGATTCTTCCAGGGGTTCCAACAACGATATCTGTTTTTCTGAGTTGTTTTATCTGATTTATCATATTCATCCCACCATAGATAGCAGCAACTTCAAGTCTTCTATTGGCAAAATTTTTGATTGCTTCTGCAACCTGCTCTGCCAGTTCTCTAGTTGGAGTTAAAATTAATGCTTGAATTTCGCCATCACTTTCTAGATTCTCAATTATTGGTGCTGCAAATGCAAGAGTTTTTCCACTACCAGTAGCTGATGATGCAATAATATCTCTTCCTTCAAGAGCAAAAGGAATTGCTTTTTCTTGAATTTCTGTAGGTACTGAAAAACCCATTCTTTTCAAAACATTTAATGTTTCTATTGTTAATCCTAACTTTGCAAATTTTTCCATTTTCTATTCTTACTAATATTAATATTCTAACTTCATATTTTACTATGTTTGTTATGTTTGTTTCCCTACTTAACCAAAGAAATAAATCTCAAGTCAATGTCTCAAGACAATGCTTAAGACGAACAAGGAACGAATATCTTCTATTGTTATATATCTCCATTTCAAACTGGGTTTATAAAGCTATGTTTAATTTGAAAGTTTTATAAACTGAATTTTTTTATTCTTTTTACAATGTTTGATAAATTAAAAAGTATTGGTTTCAGAGTTGAAAGGGAAGTTAAGCGTCAAGAAACCGTAGGTGTCTTCCGATGAAGTATCATATCATCTTAACAGAAAGATGCAATCTGAAATGCAAATATTGCTATGAAAAATCAATGAAGGAATTTGAAAATGGACTTGAAAAGAAATGGGAATATGATGACAAAGCTCCTTTTGATTCACAGGTTAACGTTAGCGAATTAAAAAAATTCCTAAAATCCACAGATACATTAATATTCTATGGTGGAGAACCTCTAATTAAAATTGATAAGATAAAAGAAATAGTTGATAACATAGACTGCAGATTTTGCATGCAAACCAATGGTCTTTTTTTGGATCAACTGCCCATTAAATATTTCAAAAAAATTGATAAAATATTAATCTCAATCGATGGAGATAAAAAGAGAGACACAGAAAATAAAGGAAAGGGTCACTATGACAAGGTTTTAGAAAATATTAAAAAAATAAGAGCAGAAGGCTACACTGGAGAGATAGTTGCGAGAATGGCTCTTAGCAAACCAGACATCTACGAACAGGTCTTACATCTAACAAAGCTAATTGATAAAAATATTTTCAACTCAGTTCACTGGCAAATTGATGCCGAGTTTTATAAGTTTGACTATGATAAAAAGAAATTCTCCAAATTTGTAAAAGATTACAATAGCTCTCTAACT
The DNA here is from genome assembly GCA_903831045.1 of uncultured archaeon. Lineage (GTDB taxonomy): Archaea > Nanobdellota > Nanobdellia > Pacearchaeales > GW2011-AR1 > GW2011-AR1. The sequence continues at coordinate 19,842 of CAIKWG010000041.1, forward strand.
AAACTAATTAGCTATTGGATTTCGGAAATGAAAAAAGGAAGAGTTAGGAAATATTATCCTCTTCTTGGCTTCTTTGATATAATCTATTATAATAAAAAAACAAGATTGCAGTGTGGAGCAGGCTATGAAAATTTCACAATAAACACCAAGGGAGATTTATCCGCATGTCCGATTATGAACAGTGTGAAGAACTTTTATTGCGGTTCAATAAAAACTGGAATTCAAAAACAAATACCATGTAAAAATTGGTGCACAGATTGTCCAGATTTAGATATTTGCGGAGGCCGTTGTCTTTACTCAAACTACGCTCAACTCTGGCCAAAAGAAGGCCATGATCTAGTTTGCTCAACAATCAAGCATTTAATAAGTGAAATGAAAAATAACATCCCAGAAATAAAAAAGCTGATAGAATCAAAAAAGATTAGTGAAAAAGATTTTGAATTTGAAAAATATTTTGGACCAGAGATTGTTCCCTAGTTATAAAATTTAATCTAGAACATCAAAAAATCCATGTTCTGTAAGCTGGTAGGGTTTTCCTGATTTAATCAATTCTCTTTCAATTGCAATTAAATAAGAATCTTCAACAGCTTCACGTCCAAGAATATTCTCCCCAGAAGAAGATTTAGTGTTATATTTTGTAAAAACATTACTAACTTTATCATTAGAATCCAAGGGTAATTCAGAATTGAATTTCATAGAAGCAAAATCAAGAACTCTCTGTGTTTTTGTAGCATCTTCCTCTAGGCATTTTTCAAGTAGAGATTTATACCTATGAACTAGCTCTCTATCCTGGATTTGCCAAACAAACTCTTCATTAAGAACCTCTGGATTATCTCTAATCATTTCGTAAAGCAGCTGTCTCGAATTAGAATTATTTATATTTCCATCTAAAACTTTTATACTTTCAATTTCTTCACCTTTCCAGCACTCTTCATAATTTTTGAATAACATAAAACTTCAATCAAAACACTGTTTTTAAATGTTACTGAAGAGTAACAAATTAACCTATAAAAACCAAGGTCTCCTGTAAAGATAGTGGAAATAATAAAGGCATCAGGTGAAAAAGAAAATTTCTCTCAAAGAAAACTCTATATAACAATACGTGAAGCAGGAGCATCAAAAAGATTAATTAATGAAACAATTTCAATAGTAAAATCAAAGCTAAAGGCCAACATCACAACTGAAGAAATTTTAAATATAGCACTAAAAAATTTAAAAAAAGAGCCTGGAGTAGCCGAGAGATATAATCTAAAAAGAGCGATGATGGAATTAGGACCAACAGGATTTCCCTTTGAAGATTATATTGCAGAAGTTCTTAGAAACTATGGATATAAAGCAACAACCGATCAAAGTCTTAAAGGAAGAGTAATCTATCAAGAAGTGGATATTGTTGCAGAAAAAGAAAAAAAATTTATGATAGAATGTAAATATCATAACGAACCAGGCACAGATACAAGACTTCAACCTGCAATGTACACCTATGCAAGATTCCTAGACCTTTCACAGCATAAATTTGATCAACCCTGGCTAATTACAAACACTAAATGCACAGTGGATGCATTGGGCTATGCAAGAGGAGTTGATCTAAAAATAACGAGTTGGAATTTTCCAAAAGATGAATCCCTAATAAAATTAATATCTAAAAAAAACCTTTATCCTGTAACTATCCTTTTCCTAGATAGAGAAACAAAAGAAAAGCTTCTAACAAACAAGATAGTGCTTCTTAAAACACTTGCAGAAAAAGAATTAAAAGAATTATACAAAAAAACAAATATCCCAATAAAAGATTTAGAAAAAATTCAAAGTAAAGCAAAAGAAATTCTAGCCTAGTTCCAAAAATTAACACAACCAACTGTTTTTGCAGCCAATAGTCCTTCTACTTTATCTTTCTCTTCCTTACTATTAATTGGAAAAACACTGCAATATTTTCCATTTTCTCCCTTGAGAACTTCCGAAGTCATATATCCTGGAACAAGAACATAAGGACCATCGTGTGAATATGCCTGCTGGTAAATAACATCCTTACTTCCAATTTTCAAAACTCTTGCTCTTTCAAATAAGGGAAATTCGCAGAATTTAGAACCTTCTAAACAAGAAAATTTTCTTATTTCATTGCAAAGACTTCCGATTCTTTTAGCCATGGCCTTTCAAAAAAGAAGAGCTTTATAAAACTTATCCTAGAATTATTTATTCAGTCTCCAGATAGAATAATTAAGAAGACTGGCAAAACTAACCCAAAGAATATAAGGAACCATCAGAAGTCCAGCTAGAGGATAAACTAAGAAGAAACATATGGATGTTAGGATAATCAAAATTAACAAAAGTCTTATTTCAACAGAAGAAATAAATGGTTTATGCAATCCAAAAAACAAATAGCTCCAGGCTATATTAAAAACAAATTGTATTCCGAATAAAACTAATCCGACGGTTCTAAATCTAGAAGCGGGACTAAAGAATATGAAGTACAATGCAACTCCCATTAAACTAAAAAGCAAAGTCCAAGCGGGACCAAATACCCAAGAAGGAGGATTGAATTTAGGTTTCTTTAATTTTTTATACCAAGAAGATTTGCCTCCTGCCCACAATGTTCCAATAGAACCAATAAGATTACATCCAATAATAAATAAAACTAAAATCACCCAATTTATTTGCATAAATAATATAAGAAACAGGAAGTTATAAGTTTAACTAAATAAGTTTTTATTTAAAAAAGAATTTATCCCCATCTTCTCCAACAGGAGCAATAATCTTATCTTTTAATTGCACGCAGTATAACACCCCTTCATCATTATCAACTTCAATTATATCAACATTAGGATAGATGTATGCATTAACTCCAATTTGACAGCAATCTTCAAGATGAGATTGATCAAAATCAGTTATTTTATTCTTAGCTTCGTATTGTTTCTTTATTTCTGGATATTTAAAATAAAGACCACCATCCTGAAAACCATAACAAACTCCGTTGTTTCCTAAAAAAATTCCAACAGCAAAATCATCCTTACCATTAGGGCTATGCTTAACACAATTTTCAGCTGCTTCCATAAAAACAGATGAAACACGATTTGTGCTTAGTCTATCTTTCTCAAGCCCAATTCCATAATATTCTTCTATTCTAGAACATAATCCTGTAAGAAATGAACCATCCACTCCCTTTGTTTGACCAGTTATAACCTCATAGGAAATTAAAGGATTATAATGAATCAATGGATTTTTTTCTCCAGAGCATATCATTTCCATAATTTTACCCGAAGGTTTGAATAATCTCATCAAATGGAAAAAATAATTTAATTTAAAAAAATATATGTGATTCAGAATAGAAAAACACAAATAAAAAACCAATAAAAAAAATAAAAATAAAAATAAAATTTATCTTAGCTTGAATACAGCACTAACACTTGCAGTAATTTCTTCTTCACCTGGTTGTATATTTGCAGCTACTTGTTTAGCCATAGCAACATCTTCTCCTGCTCCACTTGAGCTAGAAGAATACAAATTCCAAGGATAATAACCATAGTCATTTACAGAAGTTGAAACAAGATTTCCAACCTTCTTATCAAAACCACTAGCAACTGCTTCTGCCTTTACTCTTGCATCTTCAGCAGCCATTTTCATAGCTTCAGCTTTGTATTTATTCTGAGATTCTTTAGTAAGTTCAAAATTAATGTAACTTACTCCAGCTCCAGCATTAACACCCGCATCTATAACTTCTGAAATCATATCCGATTGATTCATTGAAAGTTCAACCTTAACAGAGTGAGTAGCTCTAAAGCCATTATCAAGTTGTCTTCCATTCACCCAGTTATAATTAGGATAAACATTGAAACTATCAGTTACAATTTTTTCTTTTTCAAAACCAAGTAAAACTAGTTGATTTACAAGTTCATCATAAATCTTATCATTTGCTTCTGTAGCTCCCGCACTAGTTGCATTCTTAGTTTCAATATTAAAAGAAACTGTAATCAAATCAGGCATTGCTTTTATTGTTGCAGTTCCTTGCACATTTACTGTATTACCAGATGAAACAGGCTTGAAAGCAACAAGAGCAATTACAGCTATTATAATTATTAGCGCCGATAGAATTGCCGTAACACCAATAGCAGTATTATTTTTTGTCATTTTGTCCTCCCTTATAATTTTATTTTAATAAAATTATCTTTAGTTCCTCTAAAGTTTCCTCCAATTTACAATACAAAAGATAAACAAAGCAAGCAAAGCCCCTGCCAAAAATAATATCCATCCAAAAGAAGGTGAAGCACTGAATCCTGCAACAGTAGCATCAGAAGCAACTCTTTGCACATCCGAAGCCGCAGACATCATTACATTTCCGGCATTGCCTGCAAACTCTGCGCTCTTAGAAGCACTAAAAGTAGAAACACTCTTTAATCTAGTAAAAGCATAGACTGCAAATGCTCCAGCAAAACTAACAAATGCTGCAGGCAGAATAGACCTTATCTTTGAACTAATATCTGAATTTTTAGGAGAAATAATAATAGATTTATTTGATAATTCATACATAACAATTTTTTTACCTTTCTTACTCCAGAAAAAGTTAGTTCTCTTTTGAACAAGGTCAGCAGCTACTAGCTTCTTAACATTGTATTCAACAGTATTCATTGGCATGTGCAAAAAATCAGAAAGGTCTTTTACACTTGCTTCAGGATGAACTGCAAGATGATCAATAATCTTTTTGCAAGTTTTATTTCCCAGCACATCTGCTAGAGATTTAGCCTTCTCATCATCCAATGAAATTAACATATATTTTTCTTCAGCCATGATAAATCATAGTAATAGTTATTTATAAACAATTTGAAGACTTCAAGAAAGATTGGAGTTATCCTTATCTTTTCATTTTATACAAGCCAAAAGTACAACTTCCAGGAAGTTCAAATTCTTTTTCAAGATTAAATCCCAATTTTTTACTAACTGCAATAGAAGACTCATTTCTAATTGGCCTGTGAACAATTGCCCCCCAAAGGTTAGAATATTCTTTCTCAAGGTCAGAGTTTAATTGTTTAACAAATTTAAAAGTAATTCCATTCCCCTCATAATTCTCTCTTACAACCCAGGTATTAATATATGTAAACCTCTCTTTTTCAAAATTAATAATTTCTTGAAGCACGGGGTCATTTGGAAAAGCGGTGCCAAGAACATTATCTCTATAGCAATCTAAGAATCCAACAATCTCTGAAGAAGCTGAATCTTCTGCAACATAGAATAATCCAAGAGGAATTCTTCGTGCATATTTTTCTTCACTAGGAACTCTATAGTCAATTAATCCTGTTTTCTTACCAATATCACTACCAGAAACCCATCTAGATTGAGCGATATTCCTTATGCTCTCTGCATCTTCTTTTCTTGCTTTTCTTATATTAATCATAAATTCTAAGCAGAAAGTTTGTTTAAATAAATTACTATACTAAAACCTTATAAATAAAAATGAATTTTTAAGATTAGGTGATAAAATGAATATTCTTTTCGTATGCAAATACAATCGTTTTAGAAGTAGAGTAGCTGAAGCTTATTTTAAAAAAATAAATAAAAATAAATCAATTAAAACAGACAGTGCAGGGATATTCGGAAATTGGTATCCTCTTGATCCTGTTCAGGTTAAAGTTGCTAAAAACTATGGAATAGATATAACTGGGAAACCTCAAAGCCTAACCTATCAAAAGGTTAATTGGGCTGATATTATAGTCATTGTTGCGAATAATGTACCAAAGAAAATATTCAGAGGGGAGTTTATGAAAAAAACAAAAGTCATTAAATTTTATATTCATGACGCAACACATAAAAATAAAGAAAAAACTTCTGAAGAAAGCGTGAAATCAATTATCAAAAATATAGACAATCTTGCAAAGAAATTAGCCTAATTAGAATAAATAATTTTTCCTGGATAAAGTCTTTGATATGAAGGGATTATTTCTGGATGATTTTCGATAAACTCCAAAATTCTAAGAGCACTTTCCTTCTCATCACGACTTCCATATTCAAAGGGTGTATCAAATTCATCATCCGCCATCATTTCCTTAGAATAAATAAGATTAGATGATCTGGGATTTCTTAGATAATATTGGCCACTTATGATTTGCAAAAGCCATCCACATTCAAAAAATCTTTGAACTTCTTTTTCTAAAACGTTGCTTTTCATTGGGGAACGCATAAAAATTTTACTCAAAGTAGCATTAAAAAGCTGCTTCTCTCCTAAACAAAGGGAACAAAAGGCTTTTAAATCATCTTCCGGCCCTCATTTATTTTATCGTCGATAAAACATTTATAGCAATTCAAGAGCTTTTTCAAATTTGAGGTTTAAAGAACTAGATTCAATACTCCCCCCATTGGCAAGAAATACTTTTTTAGGATTATCATCAAAAATTAGACAGTCCTTATCTTTCATTAGCTTATAGAAAGAAGAAAAATCAGAAAAGATTCCAGGATTATTTACCAAATGTCTAGAAATTTTCAAGGAAGGGTCCATTTCAAATTTAACCAACGGGAATTTTTTTCCTTTTTTAGAAATATAAACATTAAAAAAATCAGAATTAAATTGAGAAAAACCTAAATGATATTTGATATTATCAAAATTAGCACAGTTTGCAAGATAGAAGAGAGTATCCTCTTTTCTTTTGATTTTAGAATAAATTCTTTGTATGTAATAATTTCCGTTGAGAAATAAAGAATTTTTGCAAGAATGATCTTTTACATCATCACTTACCTGCAAATATTTTAAACTTCCTTCTTTAACATAAGCAAATTCCCCTTTCATCTTGGAATTAAGAACTCCAGGTTGCCTAAGACTTATCTTCTGAAAAGGTACAACCAAAGAGTTAAGTTTGACAAATCCACTAAACTCTTCATCAAATTCTAAATCTTTAGTTAAATTCAAAGTTTTATCTGGAGAGTTCAAAGCTCTAGCATAATCACAAAATATTTCGTTAGAAAGTGCATCATCCCATTCTTCTTTCCAGAATAAATTTCCGGGTTCTTCAAGACGTGAACAAAATTCCTCAAAAATACTCATATCCACCCTAGTCATAATCTTTTCAGGCAAGCTTATTATTTAAGATTAATTATACTCGAAAGAAAGATATTCCTAATAATTCAACTGCCTGGAAGAGAGTATATTTCTGGGGATTTTCATATGCTTCACGTAAATAAACTGAACAATCTTTATTCCCAAGAAATTTGATTAAAGAGTCTACATTTCTGAGAATTGAAGGATTATCAATTATTCCTTTAACCAAATTAGAATCAGATTCTAGATTCAACATGATTCTAGGAAAAGGGCAACCTAAATTTGAGAGAGTTAGATTAATCGCTTCTCCTCGACATTGTGAAAAGCTAACAGATTTCTCATTAGGATTATCAAAACGAATAAAATTTAGTAAATAAGAAAGAGTCTTTTCATTATCCAGATTATCATAGGACCGGTTAATAATTGCTTCATTTTCTTTATCAATGAAGGAAGTTTCAATACAATCTTCTCCAATCTTTTGAGTATATTTTATATTTCCTTTTTCTAAATAGATAATATCTCCATGTTTTTTGATTGTATTTTTAACAAGAGAATTTTTTACATTAACAAATCCACTAAAAGACTCATCAAGATGTTCTAATTCAAATAAGGGCACTCCCTTTCCTTCGGTTAATCTTCCAGGATAATCACAAAAAATTTCTCGGTTAATAGCACTATCCCAAGAAGGATTCCATTCCAGAGTTCCTGGCTCACTTAGTCTTTCATAGAATTCATCAAAAACGTCTTCCATACTTCTAGTCATAAAAAAACCATTAAAAAATACTATTTAAGATTAATTATACTAAAATACCTAGTTCATCACAACAAGATTTAAAAACAAGAAATAAATAAACAACCTATGACAAAATTAATTGACAAACTAATGCCCTACAGAGTAGTTGCAGAAGGAAAAACTATTCCTCTAAATAAAAATTACACTCTTAATCTTAAAGGATTTACTAAAAGATTTGCTAAAGAAGAAAGATTAGAAACCTATCTAAAGAAGAGACTCCAAGACGAAACATTCAATTGGAATTATACGGTAGAAAATAACACCTACTATGTTTCTCCAGGAAAATTTGCAATTGCTAAAGCTATACAGGGGGTTATTTAATTAATAAAAAATGACAAAATTAATTGATAGATTAATGCCCTACAGAGTAGTTGCGGAAAACTATCTTCTAAAAGTAAACGATGAATTAGAAATTCAAATGCAAGGATTCACAAAGAGATTTGCTAAACCTGCAAAATTAGAGAAATATCTAAAGAGAAAACTTAATGATAAAACTTTTGATTGGAATTACAGTGTTGAAAATAATATATATCATGTTTATCCTGGACAATTTTCAATTGCTAAGGCTGCTGCAGGAATTTAATTATTTAACTTCAATATCTGCTCTCCAAGAATGAGCCTCTCCAGAAATATCTTTTTTTACAACTTTCAATTCTCTCTTAAACAAAGGGCAATTCAAAACAAAGCTCTCAAATTCTCCACCCTCACCAGCAATATGTATTTTATGTTTTTTATTCAAAGCTTTAATTTCATCTATAAACTTTTTATCAATAATTCTTCCAACCCAAGTTTTGTCTAGAGGATAGGCAAACACTCCGATAATCATAATCTTAAAACCTGCTTCAAGAAGTTCTTCCAAATAATCTTCTGAACTTCTTTGCCAGAGAGGATTTACACATTCGAGTCCAAGCTTATCACAAATTTTTTGAATTCTAGAAGCCTGATAAACAGATTGAATTGCTCCGGTAACAACACCTTCTATTTCAAATTCTTTCTGTGCTCTTTGCAATACAATCTCCAAATCTTCAAGCTCTTTTTCTTTTTCACCAAGAGTTTTTTGCAAAATAAAAGGAACCTTCATAACTTCAGCTTGCTTTTTAGTCATTTCAATCGAAGGAGTGTGAAACATGTAACTTTCTTTATTCTTAGAAACCACTGAGATTAAACAACTCAGTTCGTGCCCTGCTTTCTTCATAAGATAGGCTGCATAAACTGAATCCTTTCCACCAGAGAATAATACTGCGAGTCTCATAAATACCTCATGATCTTATACTATATAAATATTTAAAAATAAGTGAAAATAGAAATTATTATGACAGAATCAGGAAGCCCGTTATATGAAAAATTACGTGAATTGGAAGCTAAAGCAACTACATTAATCAACAGGGAATTAACAGTTTATAAACAGCTTTATGAATTATATTCTGAATTAACTATTAAATTAATGGAACATAACTCAAATTATAAAAATATGATTTCTAGAGAAAAAATGACAGAAATTAGAACATTAGAGAAGATATTAGGCATAACTAATTTTCCAAAAAAGAAATAATCACTCTTCCTCAGCTTTATTTTTCTTAACTTTCATTTCCTTCTTAAATTTCTTTTCCTCTGCTTCAATAATTTCTTCTTCAATCTCTTCTATTTGCTCCCATTCTTCTTCTTTAAGTTCTTCTCCAGTTATTTCTCTAAGCTCAGCAAAAGGGTCTCCCTTTTGTTCAAAATAAACTTCCTTCAACCAAACCTGTATCTCTTCAAAATGTTTTTCCTGCTCAAGCCAAATCTCTCCATTATTTTCCATTTGCAATAATGGAAAAAAGGAAGTTAACCTCTCTTCTCTATCGGTACCAATAAAATCAGTATAAGAAACTTTTTTCAATTCTCTATTCAATCCAAAATAACTTTTAAGTTTTTCTCCAAGAGTTTTTAATTTATCTTTAATGTTAAATTTTCTTTTAGGCAAACTAAATCCACTTTCTCTAAGAGCATTGGTATTGAGAATTTCCTTCTTGATTCTCCTATTTTCAGTTGTAATTGCCTTATTCAAAGAATCAATAAGTTCTTTCAAACTCACTTTTCTAAAACGAGGCATTGGACTTTTAGGAATAAGCTCGGGAATATCTTCATCAAGAATAATTCTCTCAAACTTTGTTTCTTTTTTTTCTTTTTCACCAAAAAGAATTTCATCAATACTTTTCATATATTTACTCAAAAGAAACTCAGATTTTATTCTAAGAAGCAAAGATGCAGCCAGAAGAACCTTAGATGAAACAAAAAAGTCAACTTCTTCATATTTTTGTATTCTTTCAATAAATTTGTTTGTCAGCAAAACAATATCCACATCCCAGGGGTCCAGTTGTTCTGTGTGAATAAGGTCATAAATAATTTCCTGCCATCCAATTTCCCCCCCAAAGATAAGATCATGAAACTGTTCTTGCTTCACAGACATGTGCTCTTCTTCTCTCTTTTCTTCCATAGTTTATAGAGGTAAGAGGATTTTATAAAGTTAGGCTAAGAGTTCTAAAAAAGCTTCTTTTATTTCGCTTTGCCTCGAGTACAGAAATATCCCCCAGCCAAATTAAACTTTTTATGAACAGGACAGCCCATGCAAATGCAACCTTTTTCCTCTTTAATGCACTTGCTTTTTCCAATAAAACAATAACCTAACTTTTCTTTGCATTCCTTAAAACTAGGGCACGCCTTACAGATACATTCCTTCTCAGCAATTGTTTTTTTATTCTCTACCATTTTAATTCAGATGATAATCATTTTTCCAAACCATTTGCGATTTCCTCAAAAGAGAAGCAGTGCTCATCAAATTTTCCGCAAGCATATTTATTTCATCCACATAACAATCCGAGGTTACAAGAGGCTTATCTTTGTAAGTTGAATCACAGTAGGAAGCCATAGCATAAACACTACTAAAAGGAGGAAATAACATTCCAAAATAATTAAGAGTCATAAATAAACTAGAGATAACCATTGCCGCTCCTTCCTCATGACCAGTAGTAATTATTCCTGCAACTTTACCAGAAAATCTTCTCAACATTCCGCTTCCAGGAACATTATTGTCTGCCGTCTTTTCAATAAATTTCATTTGTTTAGTATTGAGTTCTTTATCCTTGGGTTTTTTAGGATTTGCGGGAGATAAACTTCCATCAAGACTTATGCATCTATCAATAAATGCTTTCATAAGTGTGGACATAGCAAAATTATTCACAGGCGTAGCAAAAATTATCACATCTGCTTCTAAAACTTTATTATAAATTATATTTGACATGTCATCTCCTTGTGGAGTCCCCTTGGGATAACACGAACACGGAAAATGACATTGAGTATTACAGGTTGAATAGCAAGCCTTGCAGTATTGTATATTATACTTTCTCAAAGCAAGAAGTTCAGTTTCTGCTCCAAGTTTTTTACATTCAGCTAAACATTTTTTTAAAAGTTCTTCAGAATTACTTTTTTCCTGGGCCATATCAAGCTCGTCCCTTGCAGAACCAGAAATTCCTAAAACTTTTATTTTTCCTTTCTTCTTCAAAAGCTTCTGCGCTTGAACGATTGTCTCCTTTTGAATTTCTTTGAATCTTGCAAGTGTCTTTTTTTCCAAATCCAGCTCTTGCATAATATCTTGATCAGAAATATTTTTTATCAAACTGCCACCTCATAATTTATCCAATGGCATCAAATATTTAAACCTTCTCAATAAGAAATAAGAATATTACAGGGTTTTGAAAACATACTATAAAACCCTAAAAATTAATTTCACGCTCCATAAAATTTTTAGAAATTATAACCCTGGGAGATTCTCCAAATCGCTACAAGTAGATGACTTGGAGCTTCTCCTGGGCAAAAAGAGGTGATTATATTTCAAGAATATAGGACTATTTAAACCTTTCGATGATGTAACTATTCAAAAATGACAAGGGCTTTCCTTTATCCAGTAGTGATTCAAGTTTATAACTGAGCCCTGTTCCTTTTCTTATAAACTTCAAGGAGTTTTCCTTTAAGAAACTTCCCATAATCTCTCAAGCCAAGTACCACTTCTTTGAACCCATCAGTTTCTCCAGATTCAAAAAAACCCTCTCCAAGATACCTAATTTTATTATATTCATTTAGCTTTTCAAAGTCTAAAACACCCAAGAATAAGGATTTGGGCAAAAGAAGGCCATTGAAATACATCTGTCTATCTCCGTATCTTAATCCAGCATAGGAAACACCATAACTCGCATCAATTATCTTATCAATATATTTAACAAAAGTCTTTTTTTCAAGATCAGTAGTCTTTGCAACTTCCCCCCCGGGAAGATATTTTAGAAGTATTTCTAACTCTTCATCCATTGTTAAAGCGAGTTTAATCTTTCTTAACCTTAGATTGAAACTCAGTATAATGACATTTTCCACAATACAGTCTTCCCTGAGAATTCATTAAAAAAATTCCAGGACCGCATCTTGGACAAGATCTTTCTCTCACCACTTTGTCACCCTGAACTTTGTATTTTGTATATTTTTTACTAGTAGGCTTATTTACATGCTTTTTCTTACCTTTCTTTACTACTTTCTTCTTTCCCATTTTTAATAATTTCCTCCATTGTTACAAATGGGTTCACCAAATCTTTGATTTGAGTGTTCCATTATTCAGCTCCCTCTGAAACAGGTTCAGCTTTAGCAGCTTCTACTTTAGCTTTTTTAGCTTCAGCATTAGCCTTTCTTTTCTCATCGCTAGCTTTTTTATCTGCTTCAATTTCTTTTTTAGTTTTTTTAACATAAGCTTCAAATTCCTTTGCATTGTCATAGATATCAGAATCAATTATAATCACTGTAGTTCCAAACTTCCCCTGAATTTCTTTAACCTTCACAAGTTCAACTTTAGTTGAAAATTTATCAGCGATAAGTTTCGCAGCTTCTTCTTTTGTAGGAACTTTAGTTGCATCTATAGTTACTCTAACTTCTCTTCTACTGAAAAGAGGATTCACTGTTTCGGTTATTACTTTTAGACTCATCTTGTTTTTATAGCAAAGTTCCCCTTGCTTGGAATATTTAATTTTTGAGCAATCTCAGATTTCTCTGGATTTATAACAACTATTCGTCCTTTAAAACTTTCCGTTGATTCTTTAGAACCACAATTAGGACATTTATCTTCTTCTAAATATATTGTTTTACATAACTTACACGCTTTTTCTTTTTGTTTTGCTGATGCCATTTTATTTTGATTCCTCCGAAACTTTGTAATGAATTGACTTTATATCTTTTTGAGAAGAAATCATCTCTAAAGTGTTCACCATCATAAGAGTAGAACACCCAGTAGAACATGCCTTACAGAGATACAGAGGTGGAGACACACCTGTTATATTTACAATTATTCCATTCTCTTTACTCTTTTTAGTTTTTTCTAGGTATGAGCTATAATCTTCACAAGTTTCTTGATTTCCACATCTCATGCTCAATGAAATTTCATCTATCATTTTATTTCTTTTTCTCCTTTTTTTCCTTTCCTTTAGCGGGTTTTTTATCAGACTTTTCAGCCTTAGCAGCTTTCTTTGCATCAGCTTCTTCTTTATTCTTATCTTCCTTAATCCATTCTATTTTTCCTAAACCTGGTTGTCTCATTGTTAATCCAATTTTAGGTTCATCACCCTTATGACTTAGAGCAACAATTCTTGCAACACATAAATCTCCAGCCTTCAAAGTTCTTGCACTAGTTTTACCAGATAGAGCTCCAGAATCACTGAAAGTTACATAATCATCCATTGTCTGACTAATATGAATCATTCCTCTCATTGAGCCTAGGTTAATGAAAGCACCAAAATTTGTAATCTCATCAATCTTTCCGTAAACCAATTCCTGAACTTCAGGTTTCCAAGCTAGAATTTTAAAACTAGATTTGTAATAAGCAGCACCATCACCCGGAATAATAACACCTTCACCAATTGATAGAACATCTACAACTGCAACAACCTTCCCAATTTCTTTTTCGTAATAGTCAGCGTATGTTTCTTCGAGCTGCTCTCTTACAGACTGAGCAGTAGGCAAACCAAACAATTTTGGCTCTACCCTAACATAATCTTCGACCTCGGTTAAGTAGAACATTTTTATTCAAAAACTTAAGTAAAAATCGGTTTAAAAAGCTTTCCAAGAGCCCCGCACATATTTCTAGAGAATATCCCAAAGAAATATAAAGAATTACGAGAAAATAATAAAATGGTAGATGGAAAAAGAAGCCAGGAAATAGAAGGAGCCTACAAGCGAGACACAATAATTCATTTTTACAGGGGCACAATTTTAATCGGAGAAGACAATAGAATATTTGGAAGAATAACAATAGATTCACCGGAAAGCAAATCTGCTAGTTTAGAAGGAAGAATTGAAAAAATAAACAACCGGAATTATTTAATTTTTGAAATAGATTTGGAATATTCAAAACAATTCCATATTCTAAGAAAATCAGATTTATCTTCTGACATAATCGGAAAATATTCTGGACAAAGATATGGCATAAATAAAATAGACTCAAAGGAATTGAACAGCCTCACTCTAGATCAAATTCATTACAACAACATTCCAGAAATATTAGAAGAAAAAACAAAGGGCGGAACAATATCCTACATTGGAATTTCAGAAAATCAATATTACTGGAATAAAACAAAAGCAAAGTGGAAAAAGTTTTTTGGAATTAAATAAAAAGAGAATATTCCAATTTAAGATAATCTATTACAATAATCCTTAAATATCAATAAAATTATTCTATTCGATGGCACTTGAAAAGAAAGCAATAATGAACGAAGAAGAATTCACAAAGGCAATAAAATCAGTGAATAAAAAATTAGAACTTATCAAAGAGTATAAATTAAAAAAGTTGGATGAAGAATTTAAAATCCCAGAAAATTGTAAACACGAATCTCAATATAGATTTTGGTATTCTGAAAACCATTTGGTAAGCGTGTGCAGGCAATGCTTTAATGAAACAGAATTACATGACAGACCTTTTCTTCTAGGAGATTATTATGACCTTACAGCAGGTAAATATGCTCCAACCGATGAAGATTGGAAAAGACGCCTTGATTACCAAGAAAAGAAAAACAAAATCCGATCTATTGGAATTTAATAAAATTAAATAACTTCCAACTTTTGTCTAGCTCTTAGAACAATTTTAGAATTTTTAACACTCTTTTGTATTTCTCTGTCCAATGTTGCAACAGCATAATCCGGATGGCTCTTTAGATAATTAATAATTCCCGTATCTGCATATCTCCCACCAGTTTCAAGTTTCTCATATTTTTCAGATTTTAAAACACGCAATGCAAATGCTGCCTCTGCTCTAAGTTTTGAACTTTTATTTCCAACAGAGATTCTCTTTAGTTCATCAATGACAATCTGTGGAATAACAACTCCATAGCCTATTTCTTCAAGTTTATCAAATAAATCGACCTTTTCCCGAATACAACTAAGAATAAAATTTGTGTCTAGCAATACTTTTCTCATGTAAAGAATAGAAGAATAGAATATAAAAACCTGTTTAATTAAGCAAGAAGCCCATGCTCAATTCTAATCAGCTCATCATAAACAAGCTGTCGTTTATTTTCCTTGCAATAATCATAGGGTCTTTTATTTCCAAGAGCAATTGAAGGAGTATAAAACCAACTCATTGCTTTCTCTTTTTCTCCAAGAACATCCTTCATTTTAGTTAATAGATTATAACCTGCATTCATCCCCATTTCTCTAGTTAAAAGCTTATTTGCTTCTTCATAATATGGTTGAGATAAAAATTCTTCCAAGCTAGTTTTATTATCTTTTTGAGAAAGTGCATGTCTAACTCTTTTAAATTCCGACCTGGATAAGAAATCATTTATTTGCATATTAACTCAAAACATCTCAAATTTATAAACATTTATAATTACTAAATCCCTACTTTGTTTATGAGGGAGATAGAAAATATTCTTAATATTCTAAAGCAGGCAAAAAAAGCCGTAAATGAAAATAATCCAATTATGCTTAGAAATTTATCCAATCAAACAGTTCATACAGCTTCTCTAACTCAAGACCCAGATAATATTGCAGTAGCAGTGGTAATCTATTCCCTGGGAAAAATATTTGAGAGAGCAGACTACAGAACACTAAAAGGATGGGGAGAATTTCAGAAATTAACAACGGATGCATTGACAAAATCAATAGAAGATTTAGAAAAAAAGAATGAAGAAAGATTTAGAAAAGATTTTGAATTTCTAACAAAAGCGATAAATAAAATTTCTGGCAAATTAAGAACATACATTGAAGAAGTTTTCAAAGGAGCAAGAATAAACAAGGCATCAAGAATATACGAACACGGAATATCTCTAGAACAAACAGCCAAGCTACTTGGAATTAGCATGTATGACCTTGCAGAATATGCTGGGAAGACCGGAATCTCAGAAGTAGAATTTGCAAAGACCACAGAAGTTAAAGCAAGAATTAAATGGGCAAAGGAAATGTTTGAATGACAGAAAAAGTAATAATTTTTGATGCAAGCACTTTGATTAGTTTTGCCATGAACGGTTTATTCAAATATTTAGTAGAATTAAAAAAAACTTTTAAGGGAAAATTCATAATTACCAGCGAAGTTAAAGAAGAGATTATAGAAAGACCTCTAAACATCAGAAGATTTGAATTGGAAGCAATGCAAGTAAACCAATTAATATTAGATAAAACACTAGAATTTCCATCATCCCTGGGAATTTCAGACCAAGAAGTTTCAAAAGAAACAGATAGAATATTGAACCAAATAAATTCTAGTTTTTATGAAAAAGACAAACCTATTCATCTAGTAGATCTTGGAGAAGTTTCTTGCCTTGCTCTAGGAAAAATATTGAATGAAAAAGACATTTCAAATCTGTTAGTAATTGATGAAAGAACAGCAAGAATGATTTGTGAAAAACCAGAAAACCTAAGAAAGCTATTAACAAAAAAACACCAAACCACAATTAGATACGATAAAAATATGATTAGAGATTTAAATCAGTTCAGAATAATTAGATCTGCTGAATTAATTTATATCATCTATAAAAAAGGTCTGATAGAAATCCAAAACAAAAAAGTTCTAGAAGCACTACTCTACGCATTAAAATATAAGGGTTGCTCAATTTCTGAAGAAGAAATCGACGAAATAATCAGGATAAAATAAATTTCAAAGCAGTCTTGGTTCAGTGGTAGAATGAAAGCTTCCCAAGCTTTTGATGCGGGTCCGATTCCCGCAGACTGCATGCAAAATATTTAAAGAATAAATGGGCGCGGAGGGAATCGAACCCCCAACTCGCGGTCACTCCGATTTTTTTTAAAATCGCTGGAGCCGCACGGTATGAGCCATTTACCTACGTGCCCGAATTATCAATAAGAATTGGAAGCTTAGTTAATTCTCCTTCTTCTAGTATAAATATCTCGTTTTTACCAATTAAAAACTTATCTTTCTTAGGCTTTTTATGGCAGATTAAAAAACCAAGATTAGTTCCTAAATCTTCTAAATATTTGTTTAGCTGTTTTACCTGAGAAAAAGAAATATCCTTATTTTTATAATCTTTAACCTCAATAACTATTTTTTGACCCTTCCTTTCTAAGAGAATATCTGCAACTCCTCTTTTAGTTTTAACAAGCCGATTTACATTACCATAACAAGATAATCTTATGGCAATCTGTTCTTCAAAATTTTGAGCTCTATCAGCAACTTCTTTTAGCCCTATTCCATATAATCTTAGTCTCTCAAAAGGAAAAATAATTCCTGCTTTTTCATATGCTTCAAAAATACCCTTAGAAAATAAATCTTGTACATGAGTTTTACATGCCCTATTAATCTCTCTCTGAGTAGCAAAATTATTTGTTTTAATAAATTCTATAATTTCTTTTTGTTGTTTTAATCTATATTTTTTTTGTTTGGGAATTATCCCCACTCCCGCTTCTTTATGCATTTCTCTTATATTTTTAAAAAAATGATAGGGTTGAACTTTTGCGTTTTTTGCTATTTCTTGAATGGATATGAAAGGATTGTCTCTAATTAATTGGAGTATTTTTTCTCTCTTTTCTTCTTTCTTTCTTGGGTCTATTTTTCTTGGATATTCTACACCAGCATATTCAAAAGCTTCTTCAATATTCTTAAAAGCATTATGAACATTTATCTTTGTATCTTTGACTATTGTTTGGCCCCAAGCTTTTGGATGTTTTTTTATGTAATCAACAATTATTGTTCTTCTCTCATCTAAACTTTTTACCTTAAAATTTCTTGGAGATTCAAGTCCAGCTTTTTTAAACGCTTCTTCTAAACTGCTAAATAACCTTTCGGGATGACATCCAACATCTCTTCGAATATCTTTA